>JBMTTG010000032.1:0-17051 GCA_049449095.1 Phycisphaerales bacterium
AGGCCGCGGCGCGAGCGGAGGTGCCGGCGGCGCAGCGCCGGGCCGACGCCCTGGGGCTGTTGGCGGAGCGGGCCCTGGCGGCCGGCGCGGGGAAGCACCTCCGGCGCCTGGACCTCCACGCAGTGGGGCTCGAGGCGGACGGCCTGCGGGAGGTGGCCCGCGTGCTAGGCGCCGGCGCCTGCCCCGAGCCCCACGACTCCGGCGCCTGCGCCGATGCCGATTGCTGCGAGATCGTGTGCGATCTCGACCCGACCTGCTGCAGCCAGTCTTGGGATCTCCTGTGCGTGTCCGTGGCGGAGCAGTTCTGCGTGCAGGGCTGTGCGGTCGAGTGCCCCTCCGGCGCGCGGGTCGAAGCCGAGGCCTGCGGCGAGCGGACCAACGATCCCTGCCTCGGCGACGGTCCCGGCCAGTCGCCGGAACCGCTGGCCTGCGGCGAAGAAGTCTGCGGGAGCCTCTTCGTCCATCCCAAGAACGGATTCGACACCGATGCGTTCAGCTTCGTGGTCCCGTTCACGGGTGGATCGACGACCCGCGTCGAGTTCTCGTTCACGCCCGAGTCGCAGGCGTTCCTCGCGATCTTCGCGGACGGTTGCCGCCCGCTCGACCAGGCGACCGCGATCCTGAACTCCAATCTCTGCGCGACGTTGGTCGAGACCCTCTGCCTGCCGTCGGGGCCGTACCTCCTGGTGGTCGCGCCGGGCGAGCCGGATGCGATCGGCGAGGACGTGATCGATTGCGCCTTCGCGGGATACCGCCTCTCCGTGGAATGCCTCGATGCCTGCGACGATCCCTGCGGCTCCGCCGAGGGCGCCTGCGGCGTCGCGCACGGCGGCCTTGGTTGCGACGATCCGGAGTGCTGCGAGTCCGTCTGCGCCGTCGATCCGATCTGCTGCACCGCCGGCTGGGACGCCCTGTGCGTCGAGGCGGCGACCGATCTCTGCGGTCTCGAACCCCCGCCCAACGACCTGTGTGCCGCCGCCATCCCGGTGCCCGAAGGATCCACCCCCTTCACCACGATCGGGGCTTCGCTCGACGGCCCCGACCTTCCGCTCCAGTGCGACGAGGGCTTCGGGTTCTCCTTCGAGGCGGATGTCTGGTTCGTGCACGAGGCGATCTGCAGCGGACCACTTCGGATCGAGACCTGCGGGACCGCCGACTTCGACAGCCGAATGGCGGTGTACCAAGGCACCTGCGACGCGCTCGAACTCGTCGCCTGCAACGACGACGGCCTCTTCTGCGCTCCAGCCGGTGCCAGCCGTGTGCTCGTCGAGGCGGTGTGCGGCGAGATCTATCTGATTCGGGTCGGCGGCTTCAAGGGCGCTGCGGGCGTCGCGGAACTCGCGCTGACCTGCCTCGGAACGCCTTGCCTGTCGCCCTGCCCCGCGGACCTCGACGGCGACGGCGTGGTGTCGGGATCCGATCTCGCGGCCCTGCTGGCCGCGTGGGGCACGAAGGGTCCGATCGGCGATCTCGATGGCGATGGCACCGTGGGCGGAGCCGACCTGGCGTCGCTGCTTGCGGCGTGGGGCGCCTGCGGCTGAACGGGCGTCGGTCGGCGATCAGATCCCCGGCGTCTCGGGCGAGAGACGTCGACGCATGATCTTGCCGGTGGGATTGCGCGGCAGCGCCTCGACGCGTCGGATCTCCCTCGGCACCTTGTGCTGGCCGAGGCTCTTGCGGCAGTGCGAGCGCAACTCGGTCTCGTCGAACTCGGCGCCTTCGGCCAGCTCGACGAAGGCGAGCGCCACTTCGCCGCGGCTCTCGTCGGGCATTCCGATCACCGCCGAGGCGTGCACCGATGGATGCGCATCGAGCACCTCCTCGATCTCGCGCGGGAAGACGTTCTCGCCCGCGATGATCAGCATCTCCTTGATCCGGCCCGTGATCGAGAGGAACCCGTCCGCGTCGAAGCGGCCCATGTCGCCGGTTCGGAAGAATCCCTCGTCGTCGAAGACCGCCGCGGTCTCCTCGGGACGCTTGAAGTAGCCCATCATCACGTTGGGCCCCTTGATGCGGACCTCGCCGTCCTCGCCTGCCGCGCAGCGTCGCCCGTCCTCCGCCACGATCCGCTCCTCGACCCCCGGCAGCGGCCGTCCGACCGAATGGGCGCGATGCTCCTGGGGTCGGCACCAGTTCGAGACCGGTCCGGTCTCGGTGAGTCCGTAGCCCTCGTCGATCGTCACGCCGAACCGCTCACGGAAGCCTTGCGCGACGGCGTCGGGCACCGGCTCGCCGCCCGAGACCGCATAGCGAAGCGACGAGAAGGCGTCGTCCGGCGCCGACTTCACCATCCGCAGCGCGTTGAACATCGAGGGGATCGCGACGAACGCGGTCGGCCGATGCCTCACCGAGAGATCGACGAGCCGCTTCGGGATGAACCGCGCGGTGAAGACCGCCTTGCAGCCGCTCGCGAGCGGCAGCAGCGTCAGCACGGTGAGGCCGAAGCTGTGGAACTGCGGCAGCACCCCGAGGATCACGTCGCGCTGCGTGAATCCCGCCCAGTCGCGGCACTGGCGCACGTTCGCCTCGAGATTCCGCTCCGCCAGCATCACGCCCTTGGGACGACCGGAGGTGCCGGAGGTGTAGAGGATCACCGCCGGATCGCGCGACGCGACGCCGCGAAGCCGCCGCGGCGCCGGCAGTCGCCTCAGCCGATCGCGCATCTCGTCGAGCCGCAACTGACGCACGTTCGACGGCAAGCCCCCGACGAGATCGACCATGGGGCCGATCGTGACGACGGCGTCGAGTTCGGCGTCCTCGACGACGAAGGCCAACTCCTCGGGATTGAGCAGGTAGTTGAGCGGCACGACCGTGCGGCCCGCGGTCCACGTGGCCAAGGCCGCGGCCGGGAAGAGCCCCGAGGTCGGAAGCATCACGCCCACGCGGGGCCGATCGCTGGCCGCCTCGATCTCGCGGGCGAGATGCCAGGAGAGCGCGAGCACCTCGAACGCCTTCCACTCCCGTTGATCGTCGACGACGGCGATGCGACGGGGATGCAGGAGCAGTTGGTTGCGGATGGTGCGGATGAGTCCCATGGGCGGCGGTACGGTATCGCCCGCCGACCGACATGCCCGATTCCGAAGCCGACGGCGAGGGCGCGACGATGGAGACGTTGTTGAAGAGGAGCCGACTTCTCACCATGCCTGCGACCGCGCCCTCGTCCAGACGCCCGGCGTCTCTGCTCCTCCTCTTCGCCTTGGCCGCCCTGGCCACCGGCTGCGCGAGCCCCCCTGCATCGACGGACACGTCCGCGGCGGAAGCCGCCTATCGCCGCGGCGACTTCGAGGCCGCCGAACGCCTCGCGCAACAGGCCGAGCGGGACAGCCACGGCCTTGCCCGCGAGGAGGCGGCCTACCTCGCGGGACTGAGTGCGGCGAAGCAGGGCGATCTCGACACCGCCTCTCGCAACCTGCGGATCGCCGCGGGCTCCTCCGATCGAGACCTCGCCGCCCGCGCCAACGCCTCGCTCGGCAGCGTGGAGCAGGCCCGCGGCGAACACGCGGCGAGCCTCGCGGCATACCGACAGGCGGCCACCTCCCCCGACCCTTCGGTGGCCGATCGGGCCGATCGGCTCTCGGGCGGGGGTTCTGCGACGGCGGCGACCGCGATCTCCGCTTCATCCAGCCCGACCTCGGGGTTCGCGGTGCAGGCGGGCGCGTTCTCGACCCAGGAGGCCGCTCGACAACGCGCCGCCTCGCTGGCGGACACGGTGCGTCGCGCCGGGCTCGGCGAGCCCCGGGTCGTTCCGATTCGCGATCGGCGCGGACGAACCTTGTGGGCGGTGCAGATCGGCTCGTTCCCCGATCGACGTCAAGCAGGCTCCATGCGCGAACGCCTCGGGCATCCGGAGTGGGCGATCGAAGCGATCGGATCCCGCTGATCGCCGGATCGCGGGCCGGGCTGCGGTCGTACAGTCGACCATCGAGTCGCCGTCGCACCGCCATCGGGAGAGGCCTGCCATGACCTCGTTGCTGCTTGCCTGCCTTGTCGTCCTCAGCGCCCCCCTGCCCGCGGCGTCCATCTCCGCGCCCACCGCCGCTTGTCAGGAGGAGCCCGCGGCTCGCTCGACGCCGGAGACTCCGGCCAGCCTGCGACGTCCGCTGCCCACGCGCGGCGGCGTGCCGAGGATCGAGGGAGCCGACCCGAGCCTGACCGCCGCGCGTCTCGCGGGATCCCAAGCAAGCCGTCGGGCGAAGGACGAGATCCGCTCGCTCCGCCGCCGTTGGCTCGGATCCCGACGCGACCCCGAGATGCGGGCCGAGGGGATCGCACGGCTCGGCGAGTACACCGAACCCACCGCGCTCCTTCCGATGCACGAGGTGCTGCGGGAGGAAGAGGACGACGTGCGTCTTGCGATGCTCGACCACTTCGCGTCGCTCGGTTCTCCCGGACAGGCCGCCTTGGCGTTCATCGCGATCCGCGATCCCGATGCGGCGTTGCGAGGCGAGGCCCTGCGCCGCCTCGCGCGGCCCGCGGATCCCGGGGCCCTCGCGATGCTCGACGAGGCCCTGCGCGAACGCCGCCACGAGACGGTCAACCGGGCCGGTCTCGTCGCGGGGCACCTTCAGGCCCTCGAGGCGATTCCGCACCTGATCTTCGCGCAGGTCGCGGCGGACGAAGTCCCCGCCAGCGGCGATCTCGCGTGGATCGCGATCGGATCGCAGATCTCCTACGTCGCGGATCTCGTCCCGGTCGTCGGCAACAACGTCGGCGCGTTCCAGCCCGTCGTCGGCACGATCATGGAGGGCGTCGTGCTGCAGGTGCAGGACGCCGTCGCGATCAGCTACCGCACCGACGTGCATCGATCGCTCGTGGCGATGACGACCTACGACTTCGGGCAGCCCACCGACTTTCTCGGCTACGACCCGGCACGGTGGCATGCGTGGTTCAACGAGGTGTACGTGCCGCACAACCTCGCCAAGGACGCCGCGAATCGCGCGATCGAACAGGCGACCGACGTCGCCAACGGCTCTTGAATCGAACTCGATTCGGCGAGGCGCCGGCTCGGGACGACGGCCGCATCGCGACGTCTCGCTTCACACGCGGCTTCAGGTGGCCATCGATCGAATCGCCTCGGCCAGCCGCTCGTACTGATGCGGACGGTTGTGCACCATCGCGGAGATCCGCACGAAGCGACGACCGCCCCAGTCGATCACCGGAAGCTCGATCGAATGCAGGTCGAGGATCGCCTTCTGCAGGTCCTCCGGACGATCGAATCGCTCCGCGAGACGCGTCGGCACCTCGACGACCGCCATCGATCCCAGCAGCGAGCCGTCGAGCGGCGACATCGGCTCGACGTCGAGCTGCTCGACCAGCATCGCGTGCGCCCAGGTCGCCAGCGCATGGTTGTGCGCTCGGATGCGATCCCACCCCACCGGCGCCAGATCCTCGATCGCGTCCTTGGCGACGATCCAGCCGGAGATGTCGCGGGTCCCCTGCCAGTCGAACTCGCTGCCGAAACCCTCGCGATAGAAGTGGCTCGTGACGTTGGGATGGACGCGATCCCGCACCCGTCGCGACGACCAGAGGAACGCCGTCCCGAGCGGCGCACAGACCCACTTGTGCAGGTTCGCCGCGTAGTGGTCCGGATCGAGCGACGCGACGTCGAGATCGATCATGCCCGGCGCGTGCGCACCGTCGACGATCACCTCGATCGATCGTTCGCGGCAGTGCGAGACGATCGACTCGACGGGGAATCGGATCGCCGTCGCGGAGGTGACGTGGTCGACGAGCACCAGCCGCGTGGGTGACGCGATCCACGGCTCGATTGCGGCCAGGACCTCCTCGTCGCTCCGAAGCGGGAGCGGCACCGGAACCTCGACGAGTTCGAGTCCATGTTCATGGGCCAGCCGCCGGAGAGTCTGACGCACCGCGTGGTAGACGTGATCGGTGGTGACGATCCGATCGCCCCTTCGCCACGGAACCGACCGCAGCGCCGCGTTCACGGCCTCCGTCGCGTTGGTGACGAAGCCGAGCCCCTCGGGATCCGCGCCGACGAAGGACGCCACCGCCTCCTTCGAGGGGGCGAGCAGTTCCCGCACGCGACGGCCGAGCATCTCGATCGGCCTCGCCTCGACCCGATCCCGCCAGACCTGCTGACGATCGAGGATCGACCGCGTCCGGGCCCCGAAGCTTCCGTGGTTGAGGAAGGTGATCGTCGGATCGAGCAGCCACCGACCGGGATCGACCCGTTCGGCTGGAGTCAGGATGTCAGGGGGTGCGGCGATGGGCGAGGCAGCCATCGGCAAAGCCTACCGCCGGCGTCGGCCGGACTTGCCCGACCGAAGGGCTCGCCGCCACCAGCCTTCACCCCGCCAACAGGCCATCCCCCGGACGGGTTCTGTTGGGACTAACATCACCCGAACAGATTCTGGAGTCCGCCGCCCCACCCGACCGAAGACCTCCCCTCGCTCACGTCCGCCCCTCCTGGCGGCGTGCCGAGGAGTTCCCCATGCCTGCCGAAGCTCCCTTGGTGCAACTTGGACCCGGATCCGCCTTCTCGAGGCGGTGGTACGGAGGTTCCTCCGGGGCGGTCCTCATCGTCTCTGGGGAGTGCGGTCATGCCCAAGCTTACGACCCCCGGAATCACGACCAAGGCTCCGACGCCCCGACCACGAGCACGCCGGGATTTCTCGATCGCCTGCTGCGCTCGCTCCACGCGATCGTGGAGACCGTGATCGGAAGGCCCCTTGCCGCCGGCCTCGATGCCGTGACGAACCTCATCGCGCCCCCAATCGCGGCTCACGAGCAGGAATCCGAGGCCGCTCCGTTCGCCGAGCCCACAGTGCGTGCGATTCCGCTGTCGCCGCCGGCTCGATGGTTGGGCGTGCGCCATCTTCAGGTCGTCGCCTCGACCGTCGAGGATCCCCGGACCTCGCGGACCGCGATCGCTCGCCGACTCCGCGTGCCGGTCATTCGATGGCGCCCCGGCGATCCGGTCGCTGCGGCGGTCACGGCCCACTTCGCCCGAACCCGCCTCGCGGCGGCCCCCTGTCGCCCATCTCTCGGTTCATTCCGTTCGGAGGTTCGTCATGGAAGCGAGCGTCACCCCCAAGCAGCTTCGGATCCTGCAGCTGATTCAGGACTCGCGCGATCAACGAGGCTATTCCCCGACGATGCAGGAGCTCGCCGACGCGCTCGGCGTCAGCAAGGTCACGGTGTTCGAGCACGTCGGAGCGCTCGAGCGCAAGGGCGTGCTGAAGCGAGACCCGAATCGGGCCCGCTCCTTATCGATGTCCGATGAGGTGGTGCTTCCGGGCGAACGGCGGGCGTCGCCGATGCCGCTCGTCGGTCGCATCGCCGCGGGCTATCCGATCGAGCGGTTCGAGACCGAGGACTCGCTGAGCCTCGAGGAGGTCTTCGGTCCGCGGCGAGGCCAGCGAGGCACCACCTTCGCCCTGCAGGTCGACGGCGACTCGATGCGGGACGAGGGGATCCTCGACGGCGACTACGTGATCGTCGAGAAGCGCTCGACCGCAAGGAACGGTGAACGCGTGGTGGCGCTGCTTCCCGGCGGCGAGACCACGCTCAAGACCTTCTTCCGCGAGAAGAACGGCTCGATCCGGCTGCAGCCGGCGAACCCCGACTTCAAGCCGATCATCGTGCAGGAATGCAGCATCCAAGGCATCGTGATCGGCGTGCTGCGGCGCTACTGATGGCCGCACCGGGCCTCGCACACGAGGCTCGGCCCCGCCAGGATCAGCGAAGGGCTTCGAGCCGCTTCTCGATCCACTTTGGATCGGTTCCACCGAGTTCGATGCCGGCGACATGCCCCGCGGCGTCGACGTAGACGAGCTTCGGAATGGTGTTCCCCGGATTGTGGGGCGCAAGCGCCGCCCGAAACTCCGGCGTCGACAGCACCTCGACGAAGGGACTCGGATTGCTCGCGAGGTGCTTCTTCACCGTCGCGGCGCCACCTTGATCGACCGAGACCGCGACGATCGTCGCCTGTTCGGAGAGTCTCGGGGAAGCCGCCTTGAGCATCGATCGAAGCCGCACGCAGGGCGCACACCAGGTCGCCCAGACCTCGATCAACATGGGCTTCCCGGCGAAGTCGCCAAGGTCGACCGAGCCGCCGTCGACCGCGGGAAGCGTGAGGCGATGGATCGGACCCGCTTCCCGAGCCGTCCCCGTCGAGACACCTTCCGGCGGCGCAACCACGGCGGCGATCGATTCCGACGTGACGGGAGCCTCCGAAGACGCCGACACCACGGAGGCGGCAGAGGCCCGCCCCGTCGCCCAGTCGACCATCGCCACGCAGGTCGGGCAGTAGCCGGCGGATCCCATGAAGGCGACGTAGCCCACGAGAATCGCGGGGAGGGCGGCGAACTTGAGCACGGTGACGAGCGGCTTCATGGTGAACTCCGAGGCGGCGCGAGAGTCGAAGCGTAGGTCGAGATCGCTCCCTGAAGATCGGCGTCTCGGGTCGGCACGATCGTCGAGATCGGACACGAATCCGAAGACGCCGGCGGTACGCTCCGCCGGTGAGCGATCCCGACGATTCTCGCCCCGATGCGTCGTCCCCGTCCGGTCTCTCGACGCCCTGGAGGGTCGCCATCGACACGGGCGGCACCTTCACGGATTGCCTCGCGATCGCCCCGGATGGATCTCGACGACGCGTCAAGGTGCTGAGCAGCGGCCGGCTTCGAGGCGTGCTCGAGCCCTGCGAGGGAGCGGCCTCGCGACGATGGCGGTTGAGGATCGAACCCGCCCCGCCGGCGATGGTGCTCGAGAGCGCCTTCATCGCCGATCCGGAAGGAGCCGCTCGTATCGTCGCTGCGACCAAGGGCGGCCAGATCGAACTCGACACGGTTCCGGAGGCGTGGCAGAACGATCGATCGCGGCTTGTCGAGATCGATCCGGGCTGTTCGGCCCCGCGGCTTGCGCTGGCGATCGCCACGTCGCAGCCGATCGATTCGATCGATGCCTCGATCGATCTTCGCCTCGCGACGACCAGGGGCACCAATGCCCTGCTCGAGCGCCGGGTCGGACGGGTCGCACTCTTCATCACGCAGGGGTTCGAGGATCTGCTCGCGATCGGCGATCAGACCCGACCGGATCTCTTCGCGCTCGCGATCGAACCGCGCCGACCGCTGCCGAACGCCACCTTTGCGATTCCCGGGCGCCTCGCCGCCGACGGAACGATCGTGACGCCGCTCGACGTCGATGAGCTCGAGCGGTCGATCGCCAAGGCGCGGTCCGCTGGATTTGAAACCGCCGCAGTCGCAGTGCTGCATGCCCACCTTGCTCCGACGATGGAGCGCGAGGTCGCGGCGAGGCTTGCGGCGCAGGGGTTCGCGCGAATCGTCTGCTCGAGCGATCTCTCGCGGCGGGCGGGGTTCCTCGAACGCACTCAGGCCGCGTCGGTCGATGCGGCGCTCGATGCGACGATTCGGGACTTCCTGCGCGAGATCGCGAGGCCCGGCGAGCGCCTCTCGATCCGCGCCATGACGAGCGACGGCCGTCTCTCGGACGCGTCGCACTACCGCCCCGTCGAGAGCCTCCTGAGTGGCCCCGCAGCCGGCGCGATGGGCGTGCGGGCCGTCGCCGAATCCCTCGGCCTCGGGCCTTCGCTCGGCTTCGACATGGGCGGCACCAGCACGGACGTGGTCCGCGTCGATGGCACGCTTCCGGTTGCGAGCCGAACCGAGGTTGGCGACGTTCGGATCGCCTCACCGTGCGTGGCGATCGAGACGGTGGCCGCGGGCGGAGGCTCGATCTGCGGTTGCGACGAGGAGGGAAGGCTGTTCGTGGGGCCCGAGAGCGCCGGCGCTTCGCCGGGGCCGGCCTGCTACGGACGCGGCGGACCACTGACCGTCACCGACGTGAACCTGCTGCTCGGCCGACTCGACGAGGCGATGTTCGGCGTCCCCATCGTCGAGACCGCGGCCCGCGAGGCTCTCCACCGACTGCTCGATCGGATCGAGACCGTCCGCGGGGAACGGCCCGATGCCGACGCGACGCTCGATCGCCTGCTCGCGATCGCCGACGAGCGCATGGCGGGTGCGATCGAGAGCGTTTCGACGCGTCAGGGTTTCGCGCCGTCGAATCATGCGCTCGTCGCCTTCGGCGGCGCCGGCGGTCAGCACGCGGCCGCGATCGCGGAGCGGCTCGGGATTCGAACGATCGCCTTCCCTGCCGACGCCGGACTGCTCAGCGCCCTCGGTCTCGAGCACGCGAGCCTTGCCACCCGGGCCGAGCGCACCGTTCTTCGCCCGCTCGACGCGATCGAGGGCAGGCTGGTGGAGCTTGGCGAGGAAGTCGATGCCGATGCGCTGGCGGGCCTGATCGCGCAGGGTGTCGCCCCCGACTCCATGGAGGAGGCGACCAGCCTCGTGCATCTGCGCCTCCAAGGGCAGGAGGAGGCGATCGAACTGTCGCTTCATCCCCTCGAGACGCTGCGTCTTCGCTTCGCGGAAAGGTTCAAGCAGCATCACGGATATCCGCCGCTGGATCGACCGATCGAGGTCGCGGTGATCGAGTCGCGACGCGAAGCGCGACGCACGACCACCGCACGGATTCCTCGAGAGCATCCGATCGCGGCGGCCACGCCCCATCGCGTGGGCCCGATGCGCCATCGCGGCCATTGGATCGACACCGAGATCCACCGCCGCGAACACCTTCGCCCCGGGAGCCTGCTGCGCGGGCCGGCTCTCGTCGCCGACCGAACCGCCACCGCGATCCTGCCGCCGGGATGGGAGGGCGAAGTGCGTCGCGATGGAAGCATCGTGGCGACCTGCGTCGATCGGATGCCGGCTCCCGCGACGGAGTCTCTCGGCATCGAACTCTTCGCCGCGCGTCTCGCCTCGATCGCCGAGGAGATGGGCGAGCGACTTCGTCGAACGGCGCTCTCGGTGAACATCAAGCATCGGCTCGACTTCTCCTGCGCGATCCTCGATGGCGAAGGCCGACTCGCGGTGAACGCGGCGCACCTGCCGGTGCATCTTGGAGCGCTCGGCATCGCCGCCCGCGCCGTGCTCGCCTCCACTTCGCTCTCGCCGGGCGACGTGGTCGTCACCAATCATCCCGCCTTCGGCGGTTCGCATCTTCCCGACGTCACGCTGCTGACGCCGCTCTTCGCCCCCGGCGAGGACCGGCCGATCGCGATCCTCGCCAACCGCGCCCATCACGCGGAGATCGGCGGCATCCGCCCGGGCTCGATGGCACCGAGCGCCAGGTGCCTTGCGGAGGAAGGCGTGGCGATTGCGCCCACGCGACTGATCGAAGGCGGCGAGCCGCGTTGGGATCGGATCGAGGCGATCTTCCGCAGCGCGCCCTTCCCAAGCCGCAACCTCGACGACAACCTCGCCGATCTGGCGGCCCAGATCGCGGCGAACCACCGCGGCGCCGAACGGGTCGCGGCGTTCCTGCGGGAGATCGGTGCCCCGCGATTTCGCGAGCTGCTCGAGGCGATGTCGCGGCATGGCCTCGCGACGCTCCGCAACGCGCTGCCCTCGCTGCTCCCCGGACCACGTCGCGCCAGGGTCGAACTCGACGACGGCACGCCGATCGAGGTCTCGCTGCGATTGGAGGCGCGAGGCGATCGCCGCTCGCCATCCCATCTCGTCGTCGACTTCTCGGGAAGCGGCGCGGAGCATCCGCGGAACCTCAACGCGCCGATCGCGATCGTCCACGCCGCGGTGCTCTACGTGCTGCGGCTGCTCGTCGGCCGATCGATCCCGTTGCACGAGGGGCTCATGCAGGCGGTCGATCTGCGCGTTCCCGCAGGGATCCTGAACCCGACCTTCTCGGGCGCCCCCCGGCGCGATCCGGCCGTCGCGGCGGGCAACACCGAGACGAGCCAGCGGATCGTCGAGTGCCTGCTTGCCGCCTTCGGCACGGTCGCCGCGAGCCAAGGCACCATGAACAACACGTTGCTCGGCAACGAGCGATTCGGGATGTACGAGACGGTCTGCGGCGGCAGCGGCGCCGGTCCCGGATTCGACGGCGCCCCGGCCGTGCACACCCACATGACCAACACCCGCATCGGCGATCCGGAGTTCGTCGAGGCTCGGTATCCGATCCGAATCGTCCGCTTCGAGATCCGTCGCGGCAGCGGCGGCGACGGGCGGCATCGTGGCGGCGACGGCGTGCGGCGGGTCTACGAGGCGCTGGCGCCGCTGTCGGCGTGCGTGGTCGCGGAGCATCGCCGCGAGGGGCCGCCCGGCGCGAACGGCGGTGTCCCCGGCCGTCCCGGCGAGCAGTTCGTCGAGCGAGCCGGCGGATCCAGGGAATCTCTGACCGGTGCCGCCGAGGTCGAGTTGCAGCAAGGTGATCGACTCGAACTCCTCACCCCAGGCGGCGGAGGCTGGGGCGCCGCTCCTCGAGCGTGAGCGCGACACGGCTGCCAAACGACACCGCACTCGCCGAAACGAGTGCGGTGCGGGATGCTGAAACCATCGAGCCGACGATCGTCGCGATCAGTCGCGGCGACGGCCGCGACCCGCGAAGCCGGCGAGACCGAGCAACGCGATGGCGCCGGGCGCCGGGACGACATCGCCGGTCAGGCTGATCGTCCACTTGAGGAGGGCACCGTCGTCGCCGAAGGGGTAGGTGTCCTCGATCGAGAGTCGCCACGTGCCCGCCGAGGTGATCCCGGCGAAGGCGGCGTTCATCGAGACGAAGTCCGGGGACGCGTTGTTGGTGGCGTAATAGAAGCCGCCGGCCACCACCCCGCCGCCGGCTTCCGCATCGTCGGCCGCCTGCCACAGGTTGCCCTGGGCCGGGATCGCCGCGTTGTAGATGCCGTCGTTGAAGGTGTAGAAGCCGTCCATCTCGGCGGAAGAACCGAACAGGCCGCCGCCAACGGTGCCGAAGAGCGAGACGCTCGTGCCGGACTCGACGTGGGTGAGGGTCACCACGAGGTCACCAAGCCAGTCGTGCTGCAGGCCGTTGAGGCCGACCTGCACCGAGAGGTTGGCGAGCTCGCCGTAGGTCGCGGTGTCGAGCACGATGTCCGAGGTGTGGATCGACGAGCCATCGATGATGAAGCCCGTGCCGCCCTCGGTGATGATCCCCGCCGACGCGACCGACGCCGCGGCGAGCGAGAGACCCCAGGATGAGATCAAGGTGCGATTCAAGGGATTGCTCCTTCGTTCAAGGTGTGGAAGGAACGGCGCTCAACCGCGGCGACGCCGCGAGCCGGCGAGGCCGGCGGCGCCCAGCAGAGCCAGGCCAGCCGGGGCCGGGACGTACTGAACGGTGATGGTGCCGCTCACCCAAACGCCGTTCGGAACGACGCCGGTGTCGTAGAAGCTCTCGAAGAACTCCATCCGGAGGATGCCGTCTCCGGCGACGTCGAAGGCCAGTCCGAGATCGACGAGATTCGCCGATCCGCTATTGGCCTCAGGAAGGTTGCCGCCAGGGCTGTTGGTGCCGGACGGCGCGAAGAACACGAAGTCCTCGGCGGTGCTGCCGAAGGCGATGGTCAGCTCGCTGAGCCAGCTTCCGCCATTGGCCTGCAGGACGACGTCCCACTCCAGGCCGACGACGGTGGCATTGGGCAGCAGTTCGAAGGTCAGCACCGTGTTCTCGACGCTGCCGAGAGTGTTGAAGCTCTCGATGCCGGACACGTCCACGACCAGGGACTCCTGCGCCGAGGCCGCAGCCGTCAGCGCGCACGCCACCACTCCTGCACCAATCACACTCTTCATCTGATTCTCCTCTCGAAAAGGGATGTTTCGTCTCGAGGATGAGGAACCTCGGACGAGCAAGGGAAGGGTCGCGAGAAAGGGTTGGGAAGACCCCGCTCACGGCCGGACCGGGAAGTCCAGCGATGAAAACGTAAAGCGGAATCCCCTCGGGTCAATCGAAGGGCCCCGGTTTTTGGTCATTTGCCGTCAAGGCACACCGCCGGCCCCGAAGGACCGGCGGTGCGTTGGAGGCTCCAAAGACGGCGACCGGTCGGCCGCCATCCTGCAAGGGTGAGTGTCAGCGGCGGCGACGGGAGCCGGCGAGGCCCGCGAGCCCAAGCAGTGCCACCGCACCGGGAGCGGGGATCGCCTCGACACCGATCAGCGTCATCGATCCGGTCCACGTGCCCGAGGTGCCCGAGGCGCCGTAGCCGTTGCCGAGCCACACCGCGGCGTCGGAGGCCGAACCCGTGAAGACCAGCGGAGTGCCCAAGGACACCGTGTCGATCACGGTCGTCCCGGGCGCCGAGCTGGCACCGTTGGCCCAGAAGATCCGCTCCAGGGCGCTCAGGTTCGAGAAGCCGCCGACCTGCAGAAGGCCGCCGGTGCCGAGAGGAAGCGGATCCACGTAGAGGCACAGGTCGTCGGCGTAGGTGAAGCTCGTCGACGCCGTCAGCACCGCATTGACCGAGACGCCCGTCAACGTGCCGACGAGGTACTCCCCCGCGTCCGCACCGAACAGCTGGTCGAAGCTGAAGCCCGCAAACGTCGCGTCCACGAAGTCGATCGTCACGTCGGCCGAGGCAGCGCCCGCCAACGCCATCGCTGCGCATGCAGCGCCAGCACCAATCACGCTCTTCATCTCTGTCTCTCCTCTCGTCCTGAAGTTCTCGACCGTCGCGCTCGGCGGCGGTTCACCGAAGGATCGGCGACTGCCTGGCGACAGACGGCCGGACTGCGATCCGCGCAGTCGGGTCGACCATGACGCGAGATGGCCCTCAGTCAATGCGCTGGTTCGAAAAACGGAATCGCCGCGCGACCCGATCCCCACCGCGAGCCGTCACACAACGAGTTCTCGGATCCGCATGCTCGTCCGCCCTCGCATGCTCATGGGGATCCACGCGTCCAAGCAGGCTCGACGAACGACTCGATCCGTCGGCATCGGCCGGAGGCGGCGTCGAGCTCGACGCAGCATCCCCCGACCGCCTCGCGGCCGCGACCAACCTCGTAGGGCACGTGCACCCCGGTCGTCATGTGCCGAAGAACCGCCGCCGCATCGCGGCCGATCACGCTGTCGTAGGGGCCGGTCATGCCCAGATCGCTGATGAAGCCCGTGCCGCCACGAAGGATTCTGGCGTCGGCCGTCGGGACGTGGGTGTGCGTGCCGAACACCGCCGAGACGCGTCCGTCGAGATGGAGCCCCATGGCCGCCTTCTCGCTCGTCGCCTCCATGTGGGCCTCGACGAGGATCAGGGGATTCCGCTCCGGCAGCGTCGCGATCAGGGCATCGGCGGAGGCGAAGGGATCGTCCGCCGGCAGGCCCATGCCGATTCGGCCAAGCACGGTGAAGACATAGAGGTCGCGGGAGCAATCGCCCCCCGCCGGGATCCGAAGCATCCGCTTCCCTGGAGCCGCAGCCGAGAGATTGGCCGGTCGCGCGACCGGCGTGGCCGGATCCTCGAGCAGCGGGACCACTCGGCGATCGCGGTAGACGTGGTCGCCAAGCGTGAGCCCGTCGATGCCCAAGGCCAGAAACCGTTGGGCGAGATCGGGCGTCAGCCCGGATCCATTGCGGGCGTTCTCGACATTCGCGATCACCCGATGCGGGCGGAACCGTTCGCGAAGCAGCGGCAGCTGCGTTTGAAGCACCTCGCGGCCCGGCGTGCCGACCACGTCTCCGATCAACAGGACGCGAATCGGTTCGGACATGCGAGGCGGCTCCGTTTCGACCGACCTCGGGCCGACGCGAATCGACCGCCTACGGTCGAAGCCGCGCTTCGGCTCGACCGACGTCGGCAGTACACTCTATGGGGTTCGTGGTCCGCTCGGGCCGCGGGTCCCGTTGCCCGATCGCCGCCGGAGTCCCGTGACGAGCCGTCACGACGATCCTCCCGGCGCCGATCGTCCGATCGAAACGATCTCGCCGACGGACCGGCCCCGATCATCGCCCCGGTCGCGACGTGGATCGATGTGACCATTCAGGGGGCGCTTAGCCGCCCGCGAGGAGTCGAATGTCGATGGACGAAGGATCATCGCCCGACGAGCAACCGCCCTATCGCGTGGGTGAAGAGGTTCGCCATGCCAAGCGCCCGGAGTGGGGCGTCGGGACCGTTCAGCGGCTCGAGCCCGCGCGGCACGGCGGCATCGTCGACCAGCGACTGTGGATCCGCTTCTCGAACGCCGGAATGAAGGTCGTGCTCGCCAGCGTCGGCGAGTTGCAGCGGACCGCCGCTCCCATCCTGGGCGCGGAAGGCCACACGCTCGCGGATCGCGAACTCCGGCATGAGCAGGGATGGCTCGGGGAGATCGCCCGCAGCAAGCCCGAGCAGGCGATGACCGAGTTGCCGCCCCAGGCGAGCGATCCGTTCCTGTCCCTTCGAAAGCGTCTCGAGTTCACGATCGGGCTCTATCGATTCGAGCCGGTCGGCGGCAAGTTGCTCGACTGGGCGGTGGCCCAGAGCGGTCTCGCCGATCCCCTCGCCCGCTTCAATCGCCACGAGCTCGAGCAGTTCTTCCTGCGATGGGCTCATCACCGCGATCAGCATCTGGCGAAACTGTCGCAGGAGTGCCGCAACGAGCCCGGGCTCTTCGATGCCGTGATGAAGCAGGCTCCGCCCTCGGCCCACAAGGCGTTGCGAAAGCTCCACGCCGGGCGTTGACGCCACACCACATCCCCACTCCTCATCAGGACCGGTCCTGACGATCGCACCGGGACGTCCGAAAAGGACCGCCGCGAAGCGACACGGCGACGCTGCGTCGCCGCGGACTTCGAGCCGGCCCGCGTCTGGCACGACGGTTGCCTTTCCGAACGGGTCGGAATCGCCTGACGCGATCCGCAGACTCGTGGATCCCTCGATCGAGGGCAACAAAGGGAGAGCAGAGATGGACGAGGAGAGCTTTCGCCGCAAGCTCGGTGAGATCCTGGGGGTGATGGATGCTCACGCCGCCGAGGCATCGAATCCCGCCTCCACCGAGAAGGATCGCTCCGCGCAGCCACCCGCCTGGCCCGATCACCTGCGAGACTCGGTGGCGAGGCTCCACGTCGCCGTCGACCAGTTGCGGCTTCGCGTCAAGTACCTCGTCTTCGATCTCGAGGCGACCCGCCGCGAGAACGCCTTCCTCCGGTCGATGCTCGAACGGTCGTCGCGCGATTCACGCCGGCCCGACAGCGGGGACCCCGAACGCTGACGCGAAATCGCG
>JBMTTG010000033.1:0-16612 GCA_049449095.1 Phycisphaerales bacterium
TTCTTCTTCAGTTCAGCCGGCGCGGCGACCGGCTCGGGCGCCTTGACCTCGGGGGCCGTTGGCGCGACCGCGGCGGGGGCCTCCTCGGCCTCGGGCTCCGCCTTCTTCTTGGCGGCCCGCTTGCGAGCGGGCTTGGCCGGCGCCGGCGCGAGCGCCTCGAGATCGACCGGCTCGGCCGTCTCGACTGCGGTGGCGACGGCGCCTTCGGCGGCACCGAACCACTCCCGGATGGTCTGGGCGAGCCCGACCGACACCGGGGACATGTGGTTGGTGATGTCCGGGATCTCCTCCGCCTGGCACTTGGCCACGATGTCCTTGGAGTTGACACCGAGCTCCTTCGCGAGCTGGTGGATTCGAAGCTGGGCCTTCTTGGACAAGGGTCACTCCTGCCGCGTGGGCGGTTCGATCGATCAGCCTTCCGAGGTCGTGGCCGCGTCGCCGCCGCCGAGAATGGACTCCGCTGCCGCCTCCGCGGCCTCGTCGGGAATCGCCGACTCCTCGCCACCTCCGCCAAGCACCGCCTGCGCCGAGGCTTCCTCCTCGAGCCGACGGGCCTCGGCCTCCTCCTTCTCGCGGGCCTGCTGCTCGGCGACCTCCTTGGCCTTCTCCGAGCAGATGTCCACGAGATTCGCCGCGGTCTCCTCGTCGAGACCGAGCTCCTCGCGGAGCACTTCCTCGCCGAGCTCCTCGACGTCGAAGACGCTGATCATGCCGAGCGCCCCCATGCGGTCGAGCATCTCCTCGGTCATGCCCTCGATCGGACGCACGGTCTGCTCGAGGATCTCGAGGCCCTTCGCGAACTCGACCGGCGTGAGGATGTCGATGTCCCAGCCGGTGAGCCGCGCCGCGAGACGGACGTTCTGGCCGCGGCGGCCGATCGCGAGCGAGAGCTGGTCCTCGCGGACGATGATCGTCGCGCGGCCGAGCTCGAAGCAGAGGCTGACCTCCTCGACCTCGGCGGGCTTGAGGGCGTTGGCGATGAGGATCTGGCTCGACTCGTTCCAGCGGACGATGTCGATCTTCTCGCCGCCGAGCTCGTCGACGATGTTGCGGATGCGGCTGCCCCGCACGCCGACGCAGGCGCCGACGGCGTCGACCTTCGAGTCGATCGAGCTGACCGCGACCTTGGTGCGGAAGCCCGGCTCGCGGGACATCGCCTTGAGTTCGATGATGCGTTCCGCGACCTCGGGAACCTCGGTCTCGAAGAGCCGGCGGATGAAGTCCGGATGCGCCCGGCTCATCACGATCTTGACCTGATGGCCCGCGTCGCGGACGTCGAGGATCAGGCAGCGGACGCGGTCGCCGGGATGGAACTGCTCGCCGGGGATCTGCTCCGAGCGGGGCATGAAGCCCTCGGCCCGGTCGATCTGCACGACGAGAGCGCCGCCCTCGTAGCGGGCCGCGGTGCCGGTGACGAGCTCGCCCTGCCGCTTGGAGAACTCCTCGAGCAGGCTGTTCCGCTCGTCCTCGCGGAACTTCTGGATCATCACCTGCTTCGCGGTCTGGGCGGGGATGCGGCCGAGGCTCGCGAGCGGAATGTCCTCGCGGGTTCCGTCGAGGCGGTTGCGCCAGATGGTGATCGCGCCGGTGAGGCGATCGATCTCGCATCCGAACTCCTCGGCGTCGAGGCTGTTGAAGTGCTTGCGGGCGGCGCTCACCATGGCCTGCTCGAGGTCGCGGATCAGCAGGTCGCGGTCGATGTTCCGGTCACGGGCGATGGAGTCGAGGATGCGGAGGGTTTCGGAGTTCATGGCTGGTTCGTCGAGATGGCTGGGTTGTCGAATTGCCGAGTTGGGAGTGCGTCGCGTGGGACGCTCGAGGACGTGCTGCAGGACCGAACGCGAAGCCGCCCGATGCGGCGATCGCAAAAACTCGCGGGCCACCGGCGTCGCAACGCCCGTGGCCCGTCGTCTCCGGCCCGAGGAAACCCGTGCGGGTCTCCTGGAACCGAGCCTGACCTCGCGGGGAGCGGGTCAGACCATCGCGGCCTCCATGCACGATCCCTCGACGGACGAAGCCGTCGAAGGGGTTCCGCGATGGCCGCCCCGAGGCCTCATGCCCAGGGCTCGAACACGATCACCGGGGGGGAAGACATGCTCGGCAGAAGGCGTTGCATGGGTCGAAACCGGTGGCGGCTCGCGGAGAGGGGACGACGTGAACACCCCCGGCGACGTCGCCGAGGGTCGGGGAGTGTATCGAGACCCGCGAGAGAAGGTCAATGCGTCGGAAGCCACGTCACGGGCCGGCCGCTCGCTCCGGTGGCGGGCGGGTGCCTGGAGCGGCTGGGACCCGGGGGCGAGGCGCTGCCCGTGCCGCGGGAGGCGGGTTCGTCTCCTTTCTCCTTTCTCCTCTCTCCTCTCTCCTCTTCTCCTCCTCTCGCTCTCGGCGAAGCGCCGCACCTGATGCGGGGGGCTGGTCCGTCTCCTCCTCGCCTCTTCTCCTCTTCTCCTCCTCTAGCCTTCCTCGCGCCCCGCATAGTCTGCTCTCCTTCGGCGCCCGCCGAACCACCCCCGGAGTCCTCCGCCCGATGCGTCTCCAGACCGCCCTCCTCTGCCTCGGACTCGCCGCCCTTCCGGCCCTCGCCCAGGTGCCGCCGTTCGGCAACCCCTTCGGGAGACCGGCCGCTCCCGAGCGGAACTTCGGCGACTCCCGGGATGTGGTCGAGGCGCGGGTGGCCGCCGCCTCGCCGAACGTTCGTCCCGGTGGCGACCTGCCGATCGCAATCGAACTCGCGATCGACCCGGGATGGCACCTGTGGACCAACGAAGGCAACTCGCTTGAGGGAGCCATCGACTTCGAGGGCGCGATCCGCACCGCGATCGCCGTCACCGCCCCCGCCGGCGTCGAGGCGCATCCGGGCTTCATGCAGTGGCCCGAGCCGCACCTCATCAGCGCCGACCTCGGCGAGGGCCCGCAGAGCTACGCGGTGTTCGAAGGGAAGACCGTCGTCTACCTGCCCGTCACCATCGCCACGGAGGCGAAGGACGGCTCGGTCGACCTCGCGCTCACCATCGACTTCCAGGCGTGCGACGACCAGACCTGCCTCGCTCCCGCGACGCTCTCCCTGTCGCTGCCGATCACGATCGCGGCCGACGCCTCCACCGCCGGCGAAGCGAACGCGCTCTTCGCGAACTTCGATCCGTCGGTCTTCGGGCGCATCCGCAGCGGCGAGAAGGCGCCCGAGATCGTCGACTTCGACGCGTTCGGCCTGAAGCTTTCCGTGGACATCCGCGGCGCGGGCTTCCTCCTGCTGCTGCTCCTCGCGGCGGTCGGCGGACTGCTCCTCAACTTCACGCCGTGCGTGCTGCCGGTCATTCCGCTCAAGATCATGGCCCTCTCGCAGGCGGCGGGGAACCGCGGCCGCTGCTTCCTGCTCGGGCTCGCGATGAGCCTCGGCGTGATCGCGTTCTGGCTCGGCCTCGGCATCGCGGTCGCCTCGATCAGCGGCTTCACCGCGACGAACCAGCTCTTCCAGTCGCCGATCTTCACGATCTCGGTGGGCGTGGTGATCGCGGTGCTCGCGATCGGCATGATGGGCCTCTTCTCGGTGCGACTGCCGCAGGCCCTCTACATGATCGAGCCTCGGCACGACACCGTGGTCGGCTCCTTCGGCTTCGGCATCATGACCGCGGTGCTGTCGACGCCCTGCACCGCGCCCTTCATGGGTTCGGCGGTGGTGTGGGCGGTGACCGGCACGATCGCGACGGTGCTGCTCGTCTTCGGCGCCGTCGGCGTCGGCATGGCGTTCCCCTACCTCGTGCTCGCGGCGTTCCCGTCGCTCGTCAAGAACATGCCGCGCACGGGCCCGGCGAGCGATCTCATCAAGCAGGTGATGGGGCTCCTGCTGCTCGCCGCCGCCGCCTACTTCGCCGGCGCCGGCCTCAGCGGACTCATGGTCGAACCGCCGACGCCGCCCTCCCGCGCGTACTGGTGGGTGGTCGGACTCGTCGCGGCCGCGGCGGGATTCCTGATGCTCGTCCGCACCTTCCGCATCACGCCGAAGGCCGGGCCGCGGGTCGTCTTCGGCGGCCTCGGCGCGCTGATCGTGGCCGCGTCGCTGCTCGTCGCGATCCGCATGACCGACAAGGGCCCGATCGACTGGACCTACTACACGCCGGAGCGACTCGCCGAGGCGCAAGGCGAAGGCGACGTGGTCGTCCTCGACTTCACCGCCGAGTGGTGCCTCAACTGCAAGACGCTCGAAGCGACCGTGCTCGCGACCGAACAGGTCGCGGCGGCGCTCAATGGCGAGGGCGTCGTCGCGATGAAGGTCGACCTCACCGGCAACAACGAGGCGGGCAACGAACTCCTTCGCGAATCAGGCCGCCTGACCATCCCGCTGCTCGTGGTGCTCTCGCCGAGCGGCGAAGAGGTCTTCAAGAGCGACGCCTACACGCCAGCCCAGGTCCTCGACGCGATCGCGGCGGCGAAGCGCGGAGGCGGCGTGTGACGATCGCGGACGCCACCCGCTACACGGTGATCGCATCGTTCGACGACCCTGCCGTCGCGGCGGAGTGGGTCGCGTGGCTTCGCGACGAGCATCTCGCCGACGTGATCGCCGCCGGTGCCCTCGAGGCCGAGGTCGTCGCGATCGAGGGCGAGGCCGCGGTGCCCATCGAACTCGAAGTGCGCTACCGCTTCACCGACCGGGCGAGCCTCGAGCGGTACTTCAACGATCACGCGCCGCGGCTTCGCGCCGAGGGCCTTGCGAAGTTCCCGCCGGAACGCGGGATTCGCTATCGGCGAAGCGTCGGCGAAGCCGTCGTCACCAAGGCTCGCTGAGCGAGCGGGTCCGCGACGCGACCCCCTACGGCGCCTCGGCGAGCTTCGCCTCGATCGCCGCCCGCTGCGACGGCGGCATCTGCACCAGCGGATCGAGTTCAAGCGCTTCGTCGAGTTCAAGGGCAAGCCGCCACGCCCGGCGTGCCGACTCGAGATCGCCCGCCTCCGCGCACGCGTCGCCCCAGGCCGCGTGCAGCGAGACGTCGTGGGGCTGCAGCGCCAGCGCCGCGACGATCGCCTCGACGAGCGTCGCCGCCGGCACCGCGTCGGGATCGGCCTCGCGAAGCGCCTCGATCGCCCTGAGGCGATCGGAGTTCCGCCGTGCCGAGTGCCCGAAGGCGGCGAGGTTCCGATCCGCGGCAGCGAGGGCTGCATCGATCGCCTCGCGCCGTGCCTCGGGCTCCGGCTCCACAGCGCTCAGGGCCAGCCACTGCTCGACCGCCAGCGAACCCGCGTGCGACGCGGCCGGGCCGCCCGCGTCCGCGATCGCGTCGAGTCGTCTCGCCGCAAGGCGCCGCGCCTCGGCGATCTCGGAAGGATCGACCCGGTCGCCTCGCGCAGCGAGTCGTCGCCCAAGGTCGTCGAGCGGCGCCGCCGCTTCGGCAAGCCTTTCCTCGGCCGACGCCGCCCCCCGCCACGGACCGAGTGTCACCGCCATCACCATCGCCAGGACCGCCGGCAACAGCGCGAGCACCGCTGCGGCGCGAGGCGGCGACGCCTCGGCCTCGGGTCGAGCCCCGGCGCTCCCCGCGAGGCCGACCATCAGCATCGCCCACGTGATCGAGCCCTGGTTGAAGAAGGTCATCTCGACCTGCCCCTGCAGGAGCAGCGTGAACCCGATCGCCGCGAGCAACCACGCGAAGCCTCGCGTCGGCAACGCGGTCGCGATCGAGTAGGCGACGATCGCGGCGGGCACGAAGAGCCCGAGGCCGATCCAGCCCGCCATCGACTCGAGCGCGGGGGAATTGTGGCCGGCGACGAACATCGCCAGGAGGCCGCTCGCCGCGGCCGCCAGAAGGCACGACATCGCGACCCGTGGGCGAATCGACTCGTGCGGGGCGTCGTCGCCGCGGCGCCAGAGCACGCGAACCAGCGCCACGATCCACGCCAGCGCGAGCACACCGACGGCCAGGAGCCCATCGACGAGGAACGAATGGGCGCTCTGCACGCTCTCGGGGCTGCGCGGCGTCTTGACGAGCAGGTACCACTCCTGGAACGCGGCAGGGCCGACGCCGAGGGGATTCTGAAGGAACGTCCACCACGCCCCCTGCAGATAGTGCCAGCGGAAGAGCAGGCTCTTCTCGCTCAGGAATCCCTCCGGGAGAAGTCCGCGCCCAACGATGGCCGCGATGCCTATCGGAATGGCGAGCAGCACGAGGCGCCCGATCGCGCCTTCCGAGATTGGGGCGGCCCCGCCAACGTGCGTCGCGTCGCTCGCCTCCCGCGTCAGCACGTCCCCTCCGCCTCGCTCCGCTCGGCACCTCCCCTGCGTCGCGACGCTCCGCAGGGGAGGAGTCGGCACTTCGCGCGAATGCGCCGCGGCGACCTCCGGCGCTTCGCCTTGATCGCTTCGCGAGGGTTCCCGACGAGCGAACACGCGAGGCGCCACGAAGGCGAAGAGAAGCCCTGCCACGAGCGCTGCGATCGCCCCTTTCGAGCCGTTCATCGCGACGCCGGCAAGGCATGCGGCCGCGAGTGCGATCGCGAGAAGCACCGTGCCGCCGCCGAAGCCGCGGCCACGGGTCGCCACCGCGAGCCGCAACCAGGCGATCGCGCACGCCGCGATCACCGCCGACCACACATTGGCCAGCCCGAACCAGCCCGACATCTCCCGCTGCACGAGACGCCGCTCGTAGAGCCGCGCGGCCTCGCTTCCCTCCGCCCAGCCGAACGACGCGAGGATCTCCGCTCGATTCGCCTCGAAGTGTGCGACCGCCGCGGGATGGTCGAGGAACCACTGCTCCGCGCCGCGGGCCAGCCAGGGGAGCGAGCACCCGAGAAGCCCGGCGAAGAGGATCGCGCGATGCCCCGGGAACGCCTGCAGATGTGCCGCCGCCACGAGGCCGATCCACGACGCCGCGAGCGTCGAGCCTCGCCACGTCTGGACGAGATCGTCATGGGCGTGCCACGCGAGCACCGGCACGGGCAGGAGCGTGAGCAGCAGCGTGATCGCGTCGAGGCGGCGGCCGCTTCGCACGACGCCGAGCAGCACGAGCGAACTCGAGACGAGGAGCAGCGCGTCGAGGCCGAGACTCGCCGAGGGGCCGAGGCCCTCGAGCACGCCCGGTGATCGCAGCGGATCGACGTCGAACCACTTCCACGGTGGCATGGCGGCCACGGCCCGGGCGACGGCGGCGGCGAGCATGCCGGCCACGCCGATCGAGAGAAGGGCCGTCGGGCGAGCGCTCATGCCGGACTCACGGCGAGGTCCCTTCGCCGTCGCGGCGATCGATCGCGGTGAAGCGCTCGAGCATCGCCAGCACGCCGAGCGCCGCGACCGCCTGCAGCCCGACCATCGCCGCCTGCCAGGGCCGCAGCGATCCGAGCACGATCCCCGACACCGCGAGGATCGCCGCCAGCGCCCAGATCGAGAGCACCGCGCGGGTCTTCGTCATGCCGCGCAGCAGCAGGCGATGGCTCAGGTGCCGCTGATCGCCGACCCACGGCGATCGCCCTTCGCGGATCCGGATCAGCGAGACCGCCACAAGGTCGTAGAGCGGGATCGCCAGCACGAGCAGCGGCAGGAACACGCCGTACCACGCTCCGCCGAGGGCGAACGACGGATCCGCCGCGTCGACGTAGGTCGTGCGCACCGCGAGCACCGCGAGCAGGAAGCCCGTCGGCAGCGAGCCGCCATCGCCCATGAAGATCCGTGCCGGGGGGAAGTTGAAGACGAGGAAGCCGACCAGCCCGCCGAGGAGGCACGCGAGCATCGCCGCGACGAACCACTGCGCGTTCATCAGGGTCGCGACGAGGAGCGCCGCCGCGGCGATCGCCGAGACCCCGCCCGCCAGCCCGTCCATGTTGTCGAGGAAGTTGATCGCGTTGGTGACCGCCACGATCCACAGGATGGTGAGCACCAGCGAGACGACGAAGCCGGCAGGTCCCCACGCATCGAGGAGCGTCAGCAGACGCGTGTCGAGGAAGCCCGCGACGAACCCCGCCGCCGCGAGCTGCACGAGAAGCTTCGGCCCCGCCGCGAGGCTTCGGCGATCGTCCCAGAGGCCCAGGCCGTGCAACACGAGCACGCACGCCGCGATCCCCCACGCCACCGGGATCGACGACTCGAGTCGCGGCAAGTGGGCTTCGAGCGCCGGCACGAGCTCGACGATCGCCTCCGGCGCGAACGAGAACGCGAGCAGCCCCGCGACGAGCGGCAGGAGCGTCGCCGCGACGATGGCGATGCCGCCGATGTTGGGCACCGGACGCAGCACCTTCGCATGGCCGGTGACGCCGGCCGAATCGAGCGCTCCCAACCGCCCGCCAAGGCGAACGAGGATCGCCGTGAGCGGCGCAGCGAGCAGGAACGTCGCAAGCGGCAGCGTGAGGACGGCGGGAATCACCGCGGGAGTGTACGGAGCGCCTCGCCCGACTTGTCCCCCGCCGGCAACCCGTCAGACTGTTCCGCCCATGAAGTCGATCACCGTCTACTGCGCCAGCTCCACGAACCTCGCCCCGCACTTCGCCGAGACCGCGCGGAGGGTCGGCGACCTCCTCGCCGACCGCGGCATCGACCTCGTCTACGGCGGCGGCAGCATCGGCCTGATGGGTGAGATCGCCCGCGCCCTGCACGCCCGCGGCCGGCACGTGACCGGGATCATCACGCGGCACCTGCTCGAAGCCGAACAGGGCTGGGACGGATGCGACGAGCTGCTCGTCGTCGACACGATGCGCGAACGCAAGCGGCTGCTCGTGGAGAAGGGCGACGCCTTCCTCGTGCTGCCCGGCGGGCTCGGCACCTACGAGGAGTTCTTCGAGACGCTCGTCGGGCGGCAACTCAAGGAGCACGCCAAGCCGATCGGGATCGTCAACGACCGCGGCTACTTCAACCCGCTCGTCGCGATGATCGAGCACGGCATCGAGGAGCGCTTCATCAAGCCCGCGGTGAAGGAGCTCTTCACGATCGACCCGGATCCCGAGACGGTGCTCGACTGGCTCGAGTCCGCGCCGGCGGTCGAGATCGATCCGCAGCGCTTCCTGCCGATGGGCCGGATCGAGGAGCCGCCGGACCCCGAACTCCCGCACGAGCACGAGCCCGAGCGGGTCGAGCCGTAGCGCCGATCAGGGCCGCGGCCCGGCGCCTTCGGCCTTGGCGAGATCGGCGGCGGGATCGCCCGAGAGATCGGCGGCGAGGAACGCGGCGTTCTCCGGCAGCACCACGTGAAGTTCGGTCGTCGTGTGGAGCTGCGCCGCAAGCCCCGAGGCCGCGACGTCGAGGAGATGCCCGCCGCGGGTGCGATCGTCGCTCAGGAAGTGCAGGTGAAGGCCCGGCACGTTGATCGTGCGGGCGTACTCGGGCGTCCAGAACCCGACCAGCACGCCATCGATCGCCTCGTACGCGAACTCCGCCTGATGCGAGGTCGCCTCGACGAGACTCGCCCCGGACGCGGCCTTGCAGGCGACCCGCAGCCGCACGGAGTCGAAGCGCCCCCGGACCACGATCGCGGCCAGCAGATTGTCCGACGGACGCATCGCGGCCAGCCCGGCCGACAGGTCCGCGAGGTTCGCGATGCGGTCGAAGGTGCGGGTGACGTCGGCCCGGAATCGAGCGGTCACCCAGAACGGCGCCTCGATCGCGTCGTCCACCTCCGCGACGCGGCCGTCGCTGCCGGCCCGGTAGCAGCGACCCTCGAACATGATGCCCTCGCCGTCGAGATCGACGAAGGTGCCGAGCCCCATGTCGCCGTGGCGCTTCACGTCCGCGATGGTCGTGGCGCCGGCGTACACGCCCTTGACGAGGGCGCCCGAGGTCGACACCTGGAAGATCGAGTGCTGCTCGAGATCGAGCGCGTCCGCGAGGCACGCGACGATCGCGGCCTCGCGACTTTCGCCGGTGCGGGCGCAACGGGCTTCGAGCGCCTGCCAGACGCCCTCCGGCAGCGAGCAGGCGATCGGACGACCCGGCGAGGAGGATGCGGGAGGCGTCAATTGACCGCCTTCGCGTGCAGGTCCTTCATGAGCGCCAGGTTCTCCGAGTAGTCGACCGGAATCGAGATGAGGAACGGCACCGGCGACGCGAGCCCCTCGTCGAGGGCCGCCGCGAGCTCCGATGCGTCGGTGATGTTGCGACCTCGAGCGCCGAACGCCTGCGCGAAGGCGGCGATGTCGACATGGCCGAGCTTCACCCCCGCGGTGCGGCCGTAGTGCGCCTGCTCCTGGAAGGCGACCATGTCGTAGGAGCCGCTGTCCCACACCAGATGCACGAAGCGGGCGCCGATCCGCACCGCCGTCTCGAGTTCGGTCGAACTGAACATGAAGCCGCCGTCTCCGGAGACCGAGATCACCCGCCGGTCGGGCCGTGCGAGGTTCGCGGCGATCGCCCACGGCAACGCGACTCCGAGCGTCTGTTGTCCGTTGCTCACGAGCATCTGCCGCGGATAGTGCGAGAGGAAGTACCGGTTCATCCAGATGTAGTTGGAGCCCACGTCGAGGGCGACGGTGGTGTTCCCGTCGACCACGCGACGGAGTTCGTGGATGATCCGAAGAGGATGAACCGGCGAGCCTCCGCGCGCGGCGCCGGCCGCGATCGCCTGCTCGATCTCCGTGCGGGCTCGGCCGGCCTGTCCGACGTGCGCCGGATCGATCGAGACCGAGAGCGTCGCCCGCAGCGCGTCGAGGTTCTGTCCGATGGAACCGATCAACTCGGCCTCGGGCAGGTATCGCCGATCCTGCCGAGCCGCGACCGAGTCGACCGAGACCACCCGACGAATGCCGGTCGCGTTCCAGAGCTCGGGGTCGTACTCGACCGGTTCGTATCCGACCGCGATCACGCAGTCGCTTCCCGCGATCAGTTCGTCGCCGGGCTGATTGCGGAACAGGCCGACGCGTCCGGCGAACTGCCCGCCGGACTTCTCGCCGACCCACGCCCCGGGACCCTGGAAGGTCGAGACGTACGGAATGCCGGTCTGCTCGACGAACGCCGCGACGGACGCCGCGTGCCTCGGGTCGCTCGCCTGCATGCCGAGCAGCAGCGTGGGACGCCGGCTCGCGCTGACGATCTGCGCTGCGGTGGCGATCGCCGCGGGATGTCCGGCTCCATCCGGAAGCGGTCGTCCGAACTCGAGCGACGGATCGCACGGGTAGTCCGCCAGCCCGACGTCGCGTGGCAGCGAGACGAAGGCCGCGCCGGGCCGCCCGCTCTCCGCGGCGCGCATCGCCTCGCCGACGATCTCGCCGAGTTGCTGCGGGGTGCTGACCTCGCTGCTGTACTTGGTGACCGCCCGCATCAGCGACACCGAATCGAGCGACTGATGGGTCGACTTCACCCGCTCCTCGAGCGGCACCTCGCCTCCGATGGCAAGCACCGGATCGCCTTCGGTCGTGGCGGTGGCGAGGCCGGTGACGAGATTGCCGACGCCCGGCCCGGAGGTCGCGATCACCACGCCGCAGCGTCCGGTCATGCGGCCGATCGCCGCCGCCATGAACGCGGCGTTCTGCTCATGGCGACACAGCACCAGCTTGATCTTCGAATCGAGCAGCGCCTCGAAGACGCTGTCGATCTTCGCGCCGGGAACTCCGAAGGCGTGGGTGACTCCACGCTGCTCGAGCATCCGAACCAGCTGCTGTGCGGTCGATGGCGTGGCGGCAGTCGCGTCAGGCATGCGGCACTCCTTCTTGTCGTCGCCCGGGATGAATGGTCCGCCGCTCGGAGCAGGCAGAGGCGTCCCGCGGCCGTCGAAGGGTAGCGAAGTCGGCGCCGATCCCGAGCGAGCCGATTCCGGCACCGCCGTGCGGCCGCTTCGTCGAGTGGAGGCTCGTGCGCTCGCGGATGCCGCGACGCCGGCGCACTATCTTCGTGCGATCCGATGTCCGCTTCCCCGCAACATCCCGAGTTCCCCGCGTCCGCACCGCCGATCGGCGTGATCGCCGGCGGCGGCACCCTGCCGAGCCTCGTCGCCGAGGGGATTCGCGCCGCGGGGCGATCGGTCGTGGGCATCGGCCTGCGCGGCAACTTCGAACCGGAGTTCCCCGCGCTCTGCGACCGCTTCGCGACGGTCGGCGTGGTACGGCTCGGCCAATGGGTGCGGACTGCGCGGCGCTTCGGCGTCGAGGAGGCGATCATGGTCGGCCGCGTCAGCAAGCTGCGCCTGCACAATCCCGTCGGCGTGCTGCTCGAACTGCCCGACGTCCGCACCTGCCGCTTCTGGTACCGTCGCATGCGAGGCCCGGACCGCCGCTCCTCGGTGCTGCTCGCGGCGGTGGCGGACGAACTCCTCGAAGGCGGCGTGCGGTTGATCGACTCCACTCGCTTCATTCCCGACCACCTTGCGACGGAGGGGCTGCTCGGTCGCGTGCAGCCCTCCGCGAAGCAGCTCGCCGACATCGCGATGGGCTGGCCGATCCTGCGGCAGGTGGCGCAGATGGATGTCGGGCAGTCGATCGCGGTGCGGGCGGGCGACGTCGTTGCGGTCGAGGCGGCCGAGGGCACCGACCGGCTGATCGAGCGGGCGGGCGAACTCTGCCGCAAGGGCGGCTGGACGCTGCTCAAGACGGCACGGGACGCCCACGACATGCGCTCCGACGTGCCGACGATCGGCGTCGCGACGATCGAGAACCTCGCCCGAAGCGGCGCCGCATGCCTCGCGGTCGGCGCCGGGCGCACGATCCTGCTCGACAAGCCCGCGGTGATCGCGGCGGCGGACCGGCTCGGCATCGCGCTGCTTGGGATTCCGAGCGAAGGCGGCTCCGCCGAGTCGCTCGCGACGCTCTGCGAGCGTGGCTGAGATGACCGCGCCTCGAGAACCTTCGCCCGCCTCGCGCGCCTACGCCAAGCTCGACTTCGCGCTCGATCGCTTCTCGATCGACGTCGCCGGGCGGTGCTGCGCAGACCTCGGATGTCATGTCGGCGGCTTCACCGACTGCCTGCTTCGACGCGGCGCCATCTCGGTCGTCTCCGTCGACACCGGCTACGGGATCCTCGACTGGCGCCTCCGCAGCGATCCGCGGGTCGAGGTGCGTGAACGCACCAATGCCCTCCACGCCGAACCGCCGCACGGCGGCGTTGGATTCGTCTCGATCGACCTCGGCTGGACGCCGCAGCGGCTCGCCTTGCCCGCCGCGCGACGGTGGATCGCAGCGGCCGGCGACGTGATCACGCTCGTCAAGCCGCACTACGAACTCGAGGGCGAGGCGAAGTCGCGGCTCGAGCAGGGACGCCTCGCCGACGACGCCGCGCACGAGGTGCTCGCGGCGATGCTGCCGCGGATTCCGCGGTGGGGCTTCGAGGTGCTTGCCCACGCCGAATCGCCGATCCGGGGCGGCAAGAGCGGGAAGGGTCGCGGCGGCGCGGGGAACCTCGAATTCCTCGTGCATCTGCGCCCGATCGAGCCGTCGGCCGAGCCCCCCGCGAGCCCGTGATGGACACCGCCGAACTCGTCCGACGCGACCACGGACACGCGGTCCTGAACTACAATCCCGCCCTTCGCGATTCGACCCTCGGGACCGCTTCGGTTCGCCGTTCGCGACGCCCCGCCCGGTCCCCCGACGCCAACGCATGACCGACCCCTCCCAGCCCGATTCCAACGAGGTCCCGACGCCCGAAGGCGAGGCGTCCGCACCGCGCGATCGGGTGGTCGATCTCGAGATCGATCGCGAGCTGCACGACAGCTACCTGACCTATGCGATGAGCACGATCATGGACCGGGCGCTGCCCGACGTCCGTGACGGACTCAAGCCGAGCCAGCGACGAATCCTCGTCGCGATGAACGACCTCAACCTGTCGCCGGGGCGCAAGCACATCAAGTGCGCGAAGATCGCCGGCGACACCTCGGGCAACTACCACCCGCACGGCGAGAGCGTCATCTACCCCACGCTCGTCAACCTCGGGCAGTGGTGGAAGACCCGCTACCTGCTCGTCGACAAGCAGGGCAACTTCGGCTCGATCGAAGGCGATCCGCCGGCGGCGATGCGGTACACCGAGGCGCGGATGACCGCGGTGGCGACGCAGCTGCTCGAGGACCTCGATCAGGACACCGTCGACTTCAAGCCCAACTACGACGAGCGGCTCGAGGAGCCGATGGTCCTGCCGGGCAAGTTCCCGAACCTCCTCTGCAACGGTTCGAGCGGCATCGCGGTCGGCATGGCCAGCTCGATCCCGCCGCACAACGCCGCGGAGATCTGCCGGGCGATCGTCGCGACGATCGACGACCCGCAGATCGGCCTCGATCGCCTGCTCGAGATCGTGCCCGGCCCGGACTTCCCCACCGGCGGAAGGATCATGGGCCGACGCGGCATCGCGGAGGCCTACGCCACCGGCCGCGGACGCGTGATCGTGCGGGGCCGCGTGCATCGGGACAAGGTCGGCGGACGCGACGCGATCGTCATCGACGAGATCCCCTACCAGGTCGACCAGTCGAACCTCATCGAGAAGATCGTCGACGCGGCGAAGAGCGGACGCATCCCCGACATCTCCGAGGTCCGCAACCACTCCGGCCGGGACGCGGCCACGCGGATCCTCGTGGTGCTCAAGCGCGGCGGCGATCCGGAGGTGGTCGAGCGGCAGCTCTACGAGTTCACGCCGCTCCAGCACACCTTCTCGATCATCAACATCGCGCTGGTCAACAGCCAGCCGCGCACGCTGTCGTTCAAGCAGATCGTCCAGAGCCACATCGACCATCGCCGCGAGGTGATCCGCCGCCGCACCGAGTTCCAGCTGCGGCAGGCCCGTCAGCAGGCCCACCGGCTCGAAGGACTCGTGCTCGCGGTGCTCGACCTCGACGAGGTGATCGCGGCGATCCGCTCGAGCGAGTCCCGCGAGGAGGCGATCGCGAAGCTCATGCGGCTTCGCTTCCGCATTCCCGCGGACCATCCCCGCGCCGGCGAGATCCCGCAGCGGCTCCGCGACCTCGCGGCGCAGGGCGACGGCGTGGCGCTCACCCGCCCGCAGGCCGAGGCGATCGGTGCCCTGCGGCTCATCCAGCTGACCGGGCTCGAGATCGCGCGGCTGCTCAAGGAGCTCAACGAGCTCACCGCGGAGATCGCGCGGCTCGAGGAGATCCTCGAGAACCCCGCGGTCCTCATGGGCATCGTGCGGGCGGACGCCGAGGAGATCGGCCGCCGCTTCGGCGACGAGCGTCGCACCTCGATCGAGGAGAACGAGGCCGAGGACTTCGTCATCGGCGACCTCATCCCCGAGCACCCCGTCGCGGTGTCGGTGAGCCACGCGGGCTACATCAAGCGGCTGCCGCTCGACACCTACCGCACGCAGGGCCGCGGCGGCACCGGCGTCAAGGGCGGCGAGATCCACGAGGACGACTACCTCGAGCACCTGCTCGTCTGCTCCTCGCACGACGACCTGCTCTGCTTCACGAACACCGGGCGGGTCTTCAAGATCAAGGTCTTCCAGCTGCCCGAGCTCTCCCGCACGAGCCGCGGCCGGGCGATCGTCAACCTGCTCGAGCTCCGCGACGGTGAGCGGATCCGCGCATTCCTGCCGGTGGCGGACTTCGAGAAGGGCGAGCACTACCTCTTCTTCGCGACCGCGAAGGGCCGGGTGAAGCGAAGCGCCCTCAAGGACTACCGCAACGTCAACCGCAGCGGCATCATCGCGATCCTGCTGCAGGAGGACGATCGCCTGATCGACGTGCTGCTCACCTCGGGCGAGGACCACGTCCTGCTCGCGAGCGCGTCGGGCATGGCGATCCGCTTCGACGAGAACGACGCCCGCGTCATGGGCCGCAGCGCCGCCGGCGTGCGGGGCATGGATCTCCGCGAAGGCGACGAGATCGTGGGCGTCGTGCGATGCGACGAGGGCGCCGACCTGCTGACCGTCACCGAGCGGGGCTACGGCAAGCGCACCCCGCTCTCGGAGTACCTCGTGCAGAGCGAGGACGGCTCGAGCCGGCCGCAGAGCCGCGGCGGCAAGGGCCGCATCGACATCCGCACCACCGAGCGCAACGGCAGCGTCGCTTCGGTGCGATGCGTGGTCGAGGGCGACGGACTCATGCTCGTCTCCGAGGGCGGCATGGTGGTCCGCATCGCGGTCGACACCGTCTCGCGGATCGGCCGCAACACGCAGGGCGTGCGCGTCGCGCGGGTCAAGGACGGCGACCGCCTCGTCGCCACCGCCCGCATCGAGGCGACGCTCATGGCCGACGAGGAGACCGAGGCGCCGCCGGCGGAGGAGCCTTCGACCGACGAGACGCCCGCTTCGGGCGACGCCCCGGCTTCCGACGAACCATCGGCCGGCGGAACGCCGACCGCCTGAGCCACGACCCGAGACGCGACGCGGCGATCGCGCCGCGTCCGATCGCCCGAGCATGCTTCGCGTCCGACGACCTCAGCAGGAACTTCGCGTCGAGATCACCCCGATGATCGACGTGATCTTCCTGCTGCTCACCTTCTTCATCTACTCGATGGTGCTGATGGTGCGGGTCGACCTGCTTCCGATCGAACTGCGGCAGTTCGTGTCGGGCCAGCCCGCGACGCCCGCGCCGGCGACGACGCTCACCCTCGATCTGGAAGGATCGCTCTACCTCGATCGCGAGAAGACCACGATCGATCTGGCGATTCCCGCGATCGTGAAGTCCCGCGAGATCGATCCGGCGACGGTCGTCTATCTCGCGATCGCCGACGGGCAAGGCACCGTCGATCGCGCCCCGATCCTGCAGGA
>JBMTTG010000034.1:0-16415 GCA_049449095.1 Phycisphaerales bacterium
CCGCGAGCGCACGGTGGCGCGGCTCAAGGGCGGGCAGCTCGACATCCTGGTCGCGACCGACGTCGCGGCGCGCGGCCTCGACGTCGAGCGCATCAGCCACGTCGTCAACTACGACGTGCCCTACGACACCGAGTCGTACGTGCACCGCATCGGCCGGACGGGACGCGCGGGGGCGAGCGGCATCGGCAGCGCGATCCACGGGATCGCGACGATCGTGCCGAAGAGCAGCAGCAGGTCCGCCGCCGAGAGATGCCGCCAGAGCGGGCTCCACGCCTGCGTCACCGCGCCATCGGGGCCGATCCGCTCGGTCCAGAGCGGCAGGCCGTTCGCGAGCACCGGACTGAAGACCGCGAAGAAGGCGACGATCGCGATCCAGAGAAGCGCGAGGAAGGCGCCGCGCCGCTTCACGACGCGTCCCCACGCGTCCTCCCAGAACCCCTTCGCCTCGACCGCGCCGATGCCGCGCATCAGATCGATGCCGGTGACGGCTTCGGGCATGGGCGTGGGACTGTTGGAGGCGGCGGCCATGGATGGAGACTCAGTCGTAGGAGACGCGCGGATCGGCGAGGGCGTACAGGATGTCGGCAAGCAGCAGCGCGAGCAGGTTCACGCACGCGATCATGAGGGTGTTGGCGAGGATCAGTTCGCGGTCGCGGAGGTTGATCGCCTCGATGATGAGGCTGCCCATGCCCGGGACGGAGAAGATCCGCTCGATCACCACCGAGCCCGCGAGCATCGCGGGGAAGACGCTCACGAACATCGTGATCAGCGGCAGCAGGCTGTTGCGGAAGACGTGGCGGAAGATGACCGCCCGCGCCGGAACGCCCTTCGCCCGCGCGGTGCGGACGTAGTCGGCGCTCAGGTTGTCGAGCATCGCGGCGCGGGTCTGCTTCGCGAGCACCGCGAAGCCTCCGTACACGAGGCACGCCACCGGCAGCGCGAGATGCCAGAGCAGGTCGAGCAGGTAGCCCGGCGCGAAGACGCCGTCCTGCCAGCTCGGGAGGTAGAGATAGGTCGAGGCGTCGCTGTCGTGCAGGCCGCTCACCGGGAAGAGGCCGAGGTACTGCTTGTTCGCCAGATAGCCGATCGCGAGGACGCCGGCCCACACCGTCGGCACCGACCAGAGCGCGACGAAGAGGGCGCCGCTCGCGACGTCGAAGGCCTTGCCGCGTCGGACCGCCGCGAGCATGCCCGTCGGGATCGCGATCAGGTAGATGATCGGGATCGCGAGCAGGTTGAGGAGCATCGTCACCGGCAGTGCCGCGGCGATGAGGTCGACGACCGGCCGTCCACGGCTGAACGCGACGCCGAAGTCGGGCGGGCCGAGGCTGAGGATGCCCGGAAGCACCGGGATGCCGACTTCGTCGTAGGGCTTCGCGTCGAAGGCTCGCTCGAGCCGCGAGCGCAGGGCGACCGCGGTCTCGTAGGCCTCGAGGGTCTCGAGCGCCGCAGCCTGCACCGGTTGCCAGCTCGGTGCGGTGGTGTCGGGCGTGTAGCGGCCAAGTGCCCGCTCGACCGGCTGGCCGTCGGCGTCGACGGCGCCGGCGATGCCGGTCTCCTCCGCGTAGCGGATCACCGCATCCTTCAGTTGACGCGTGGCGGCGACGTACGAGGCGCGAGCCGCGGCATACGCGCGGGTCGCGGCCTTGTGCTCGTCGACGATCTGCGCCTGATCGAGCAGCGGCGCTCCGACCGGAAGCGCCGCGAGCCGGGCCTTCGCCGCCTCGTCGAGCGAGAGTCCGTCGAACCAGGAGCGGCCGAGGAACATCGGCTTCACGTCCTTGGGCGTGCGGACGATCTCGCCCGAAGGCGTGATCTGATCGCGGGTGCCGAACTTGACCGGGCTGATGCGACCGAGCCAGCGGACGTACTGCATGAGCACGGGATCGTCGAGCCCGTAGCGGTCCTCGAGATAGGCCTCGAGCTGCGCGGCCTTGCTCGCCTCCATCTGCCCGCCGCTCACGCGAAGGCTCGCCCCGATGCCACCGGGGGAGAGCGCGATCAGCATGAAGACGAGCAGCGTGATCCCGACGAGCGTCGGGATCATCAGAGCGAGTCTTCGGGCGATGTACGCGGCCATGGATCGGTCGTCGCGGAGTCGGGAAGGATGCGGGGCGGAACGGCGTGGATCAGGAGCCCGGCTGGACCACCGAACCCTGCGCCCGGAAGAACTCCGCGCGATCGAGGCCGGACTTGTAGGTCTGCACGTTGCCGACGTCGCCCTTCACGAAGCGAAGCCACGGCGACACGCGGATGAAGGTGTAGGGCTGCTCCTCGTGCACGACGCCGTGGAAGTCGTGCCAGAGCTCCATCCGCTCGTCGGCGTCGAGCGTCGCCCGGATCGAGTCGATCAGGCCGTCCGCATCGGCGTTGGCCCACTGGATGAAGTTGTCGCCCTGGTCGAGGATCGACGAGGAGTGCCAGATCTGCTTCGGGTCGCTCTCGGGCGAGCTCGCGGACCATCCCATCATGAGCGCGTCGAAGTCGCGGCGCTTGAGGAGGTCCTGGTAGATCGACCAGTCGACGAGGCGGATGTTGCAGCGGATGCCGTTCCGCGTGCACTGGTTCTTCACGTAGCTCGTGATGCGCTCGACGATCTCGCCGCCGGTGGCCATGGTGAGCTCGAACTGGAACTCCTGACCGTCGGCGTTCTCGAGGACGCCGTCGCCGTTGCGGTCCTCCCAGCCGGCCTCCTTGAAGAGCGCCTGCGCCTGCTCGGGGTCGTAGGGCCACGGCGAGATGGCGGGGTCGGAGGTCGGGCTCTCGGGATTGTTCGGCCCGCTCGCGACGACGCCGATCCCGTCCCAGATGTCGCGGATCATCTTGTCGCGGTCGAGGATCATCGTCATCCCCTGCCGCACCCGCTTGTCGTGGAAGGGCGTGAGTCGCTCGTTGCGGGGACCGCACTGCCAGGCGATGAAGCTGTAGCCCGAGCGCATGTTCACCCAGTTGAGCGACCAGTTCTCGCTCGCCCAGTCGGGCTCCTCGCGGGCCTGATTGAACTGCGGCGAGGTGGGCGTGAGCATGTCGCCCTCGCCGTTGCGATAGGAGACGAGCGACGCAAGGTCGTTGGTCACCGTCTTGTAGCGCAACCGATCAAGCGGCGAACGCGGCCCCCAGAACGAGTCGTTCCGGACGAGCACCACGTCCTCGCCCGGCGCCCACTGGCGATCGGGATCGAGCGACGCGAGCTTGAAGCCGCCCGAGCCCATGAGCAGTCCGGTCGACTGGTTGATCTGCGAGGGCTCGAACTTCGAATAGAAGTGCTTCGGCAGCACGTAGATGCCGAGCGAGTAGGCGAGGTTCGTGAAGAGCGGCTTGTCGAAGACGAACTCGACGGTCTTCTCGTCGATGACCTTGACGTCCTTGATCATGTCGAGGGTCGACCGCGAACGCTCGGCCTCGATCTGCGGGTTGAAGACGAAGTCCTGGAGCGTCCAGCGCACGTCCTCCGCGGTGACCGGCATGCCATCGCTGAAGCGGGCGTCGTCGCGGATCCGCGCCCGCACCCAGAAGCCGTCGGGATCCTCCTGCCACGCCGCGGCGAGCCGGCCGCGAATCGCGAGCGTCTCGGAGTCGTAGGCGGCGAGCGAATCGACGACCTCGTCGATCACACGGCGTCCGTACACGTCGGTCGAGAGGTAGGGAACGAGCTTCGCGGGCTGCGCGCCGAAGATCTCGGTGAACTCGCCGCCGACTCGGAATCCGGGCACATCCTGCGGCGGGGAGAAGAACTCCCACGGCTCCTGCCAGGCGATCGCGACGCCGGGTCGGGCCCACGACTCGTCGCGGCCGCCGGTGCGGGGGGTGCTCTGAACCGGGTCCGTCGCGAACGAGGGCGTCTCGCCCGCCGAGACGGCGCCGACGGAGCCGCCCCCTTGGATGATCACGTTGACCGGTCGGTTGAGGATCGCCGAGCGGAGCTCCGCGACCTCCTTCGCCAGATCGCCGCCTCCCGACGATCCGCCGGCGAACATCCGGGTCTCGATGTCGGAGAGCCGCTTCTCGAGCGTCTGGAGCATCTCCTGACGGCGATCGCCCGCCGACATCGACAGCCACACGCTCACGATGGCGAAGAGCACCGCCACGAGGAGCACGAAATCCTTCAGACCGAACCGATTCTGCATGGGGAGGAGTCCGCCTTGAACGACGACCGACCTGGCAACGAGAGGACCCGAGCCGCCGGCTCGGATCGCCTCGCCGGCGGTCCGGCGGGAAACCGGGCACGTACGCTACGAAGTTCGTGAAGCGGGATCAAACCTTCTTCGGAGTCGATCTCCGACGAGGTTGAGCCCGACGAGCGTCGCGGAGAGCGCCAGGCACGGCGCGGCGAGCAGCCACCAGCGGCTTCGAAACGGATTCAGTTCCTGAAGCGCCTCCGAGGCGAGGTTGCCCCAACTCGGCAACGGCTCGCGAACGCCGATCCCCAGGAAGCTCAGAAAGCTCTCCGCAAGCATCGCGGACGGAACCGCGAGGGTGGCGTAGACGAGCACCGGTCCGGCCAGGTTGGGCAGGAGGTGCCGCGCGAAGCGACGCCGCCATGGGATGGCGAGCGCCTCGCAGGCCTCCATGAAGGGTTGCCCGCGAAGGCTCAGGACCTGCCCTCGGACGATCCGGGCGAGGGTGAGCCAGCCGATTCCGCCGATCGCGACGAAGAGGGTGGCCAGCGAGATCCACTGCCGCGCGACCGGGCGAGGCTCCCAGCCACTTCGTGCGATCGCGCCGTCGACCGCGACCGCCAGCAGGACGACGAGCAGGATCGAAGGCAGGCCGTAGAGGACATCGACGCCTCGCATGAGGACCGCATCGAGGCGGCCGCCCATGAAGCCGCTGAGGGCTCCGTACAGGGTGCCGAGGACGACCGCGACGAGTGCCGCCGCGAAACCGACCGCAAGGCTCACCACCCCCCCGGCAAGCAGTCGCGCCGCCACGTCGCGACCGAGCCGATCGGTGCCGAGCAGGGTGCCGGGCACGAAACCTCCCCCCGCCCGGACCGACTCGACCCGCGTCGCGATCGACTCGGACTCCGCGCGCGACACCGGCATCCAGTTCGGCGGAAGCAGGTTCAGTTCAAGGTTGCCCGCCTCGTAGCGACGCGGAGCCGTCGGCTCGTCGCCGATCCGCGCGAAGGTCCACGGAACGGACCCGACGCACGCCGCGGCGATTCCCGCCAGCAGCAGGAGACCGAGGACCAGCGAACGATCGCGAAGCGGCCGCCGACCGCGCACGCGCGCTTCCGGATGTCGACCGACGTTCGCGTGCGCGGACACGCCGCGAGCATAGTGCGATCGCTCGCGATCTCACTCCGGCGACGGCGCTGGGCGGCCACGACGCGGACCCGGCGCCGGCATGGGATCGCCATTGGGGTCGCGCCCGAGACCGCGATCCTCGTCGCTCGGAGGCCGGCCCGCTTCCACCGCCGCGACGAGTTCGTCGATCGCGGCATCGCGAGCGAGGCTGTCGGCCTCGAGTTCCGCCCGCATGCGCCGGATCGCCTCGTCCATCGCCGCCAGTTCCGTCGCGCGGGTGCGAAGTCCGAGATCGACGTGCTTCGCCGCGAGGGCGCGAATCTCCTCGCGGGTCGAGGCGAGCGCCGCCTGATCGCCGGACTCGGCGAGTTCCCGCATCAGGCCGGAGAGGCGGCGCAGCTCCATCTGATTGCGGAGCTCCTCGACCTTCATCTTGTAGAGGTCGGGATTGCGATCCCGGAGCATCGCGAGGGCGAAGAGCCGCCGAGCGTTGCCGGCGATCGCGCGATCGAGGCCTTCGGGATCCTGTTCGCGGAGTTCCTCGATCCGGCTCGCCCACTCCGGAAACACTTCGCGAGCGGTCTCGATCACCCGCTCGACCTGCTCCGGCGAGAGGCGCCGCGGGCCGTCGGGGCCACGGTCCGGACCGTCGCCGTCGCCGCGGGGCCAACGCATCCCGCCGCCGAAGCGCCCGCGATCGCCGCGGCGACGCTCGCTGGTGCGGGGCGGCGCCTCGCTGCTCGGCGCTTGCGCCGCGGATTCCGGGGTGGGCGCCGGCGGAGCCTGATCGCTCGCGAGGCTCGAGGCGGACCACGCCAGCGACGCGAGCAGCGACACGGCGCCGAGCGAGCCGAGCGTGGAGTTCGAGGCGTGACGACGATTCGATCGGTGGAGGGTCATCGGATCACATCCCCCGCGGCGCGGACTCGATCGCGCCGAAGATGGCTTCGAATTCGGCGGTGTACTCGTCGAGCCCGCGTCCGCGGGTCTCGATCACCGAGAGCAGCTCGACCCCGGGCTCGTGACCGAGCACGTCGGACCAGTCCGCGGGGATCGGCTCGAGCATCGCCACGAGAAGCGGTTCGGCCACGGGCGTCTCGGCGAGCAGCGTGGTCTCGACAGCCGCCGGAAACTCGGCGACGGCGGTGATCTCGACGGACGACTTCGTCGCGGAACGATCGAGCAACAGGACCGCCGGCACCGCCAAGGCAGCCATCAGCAGCGCCGCCAAGGCGAGCCGCGGCAGACTGAAGAGGCTCAGCACTTCCGCGAAGCGCTCGCCCAGGCTTGGCCGCGCCGCTCGACGCGAGGCGATCGACCGACGAGACGCCTCGAAGATGCGATCCGCGAGATCCGTCGGCGCCGCGTTCGCCTGCGCCCAGAGCGCCAGCAGGGCCTCGATCCGCGCCGAATCGGCGTCGCTCTCTCGGCCGTCCTGCCGATCGGCGGATCCTTCGAGTGGTTCACGCATGGGGGCGGTTCCTTTCCAAGGGCGACCTGAACGGCGGGCGGCGGGAGCCATTGCGAGGCAAACCTGCCACCGGCACGATCGAACTCGTCACGGGTGCGAGAGTCATCCCAGATCCTCGACTTCTTCCTCGATTCCCGGTCCCAGGCCCTCGCGGAGCTTTCGAAGCGCTCGGTGGTGACGGGCGAGCAGCGTCCCGAGCGGTTCGTCGAGATGCTCCGCCATCTGCCGGAAGCTCATCCCGCCGATGTGACGCAGTTCGATCACGGTGCGATCGGAGGGCGAGAGTCCCGCCAGGGCGTTGTGAAGGGCGTTGAGCACGCGCCGCCGGTCGACGGGTACGTCGTCGAACGTGCCCGGCGCGAGCCCGGTGAGCACCGTGCTGTCCATCGGAGCCGCGTGGCGCTTTCGGCGGCGCATCTCGTCGCGAAGGCGATTCATCGCGATGCGGAAGATCCAGCCCTCGAACCGCCCGCTCTCGACGTAGACGCCGATCTTGGCCGCGACCGTGCAGAGGGTCGACTGGGTGATCTCCGCCGCGAGGTCCGGATCGCCGCAGTGGGACCGGATGAAGCCGTGGAGCCGCGGGGTGAACCACTCGACGATCCGTCGCCACGCGAACTCGTCGCCTTCGGAGGCCTCCCGCAGCGTCCGCTGCAGGAGTTCTGGCGAGGGATCGTCGGCGTGGATCGATGGCTTCACAGGCATCGCTCGGGCGTCGCGTCTCGGATCGACCGTCGATCCGCCTCGTTCGAACGTCGCGCGAACGAACGCGACGTCGATCCCGCGGGGCGGTCGATCGGCTCCAACCGAACGATGCCTCCAACCCGCGACTCGGCTCGGCATTGCCGAGGCGACGGCGTCAGATCGGAATGTCGAAGTCGTCGTCCTGCGGCGGTCGCGCCGGGCGGGTTCTCGGAGCCTCGTAGTTGCGGGCTCCGACGATGCTCGCCGGCGGCGTCGCGTGGCTGAGCGTCCGGAAGCGGGTCGAGCCGGCATCCCACGCGAGTTCGACGGTGCCGGTGGGACCGTTGCGCTGCTTCGCGAGGATCAGTTCCGCGACCCCCACGCGATCGGGATTCTGATCGGCCCACTCCGGATCGGAGCGGTGGTAGTACTCCTCGCGGTGCAGCATGCAGACCACGTCGGCGTCCTGCTCGATCGAGCCGGATTCTCGCAGGTCGCTCATGCGGGGGCGGTGGCCCTCGCGCTGCTCGGCGGCACGATTCAGCTGGCTGAGGCAGACCACCGGAACCTCGAGTTCACGGGCCATCGCCTTGATGCCGCGGCTGATCTCGCTCACCTCGAGCTGTCGGCTCTCGACTCGCCCGCCCGCGCTCATGAGCTGGAGATAGTCGATCACGATCGCCTCGAGACCGGACTTCTCCTTCATCCGACGCGCCTTGGAGCGCAGCTGCAGCAGCGTGAGGCCCGGGGTGTCGTCGATGAGGACCGGCGCCGAGGCGAGGTCGTTGCACGCGACCATCAGCCGCTGGTAGTCGTCCTGGCGAAGCAGGTTTCGGCGGAAGCGCTGGCCATCGATCTGCCCCCGAGAGCACAGCAGGCGCTGCACGAGCTGCTGCCGGCTCATCTCGAGGCTGAAGATCGCCACGGGCTTCCCGTCCATCGCGATGTTCTCGGCGAGGTTGAGCGCGAGCGCGGTCTTTCCCATCGAAGGACGCGCCGCGAGGATGATCATCTCGCCCGGCTGCAGGCCGCTCGTCATCTCGTCGAGCTCGACGAAGCCCGTGGCGACGCCGGTGATCGTGCGCCCCTCGTTCTCCTCGAGGCGCTTCATGGTCTCCTCGAGGATCTGCTTGAGATCGGTGAGCGCCACGCGGTCGCGCCGCTGCGCGATCTGGAAGATCCGCTGCTCGGCGGACTCGAGCGTCGAGGTCGCGCCCTCGCGACCATGGTGGGCGTCCTCGAGGATCTCGCCCGCCGCCTCGATCAGCTCGCGGAGGATCGCCTTCTCGCGGACCAGTTCGGCGTAGTGGACGGCGTTCGCCGCGCTCGGGACGCTCTCGGCGAGCTGCACGAGGTAGTCGAGCCCGCCGACCTCGTCGAGGATCCCCCGGTCGAGCAGACGCTGATGCAGCTGCACCACGTCGACCGCGCCGACCTTGTCGTAGAGCTCGACGACCGCGTCGTAGATCACCCGGTGCGCCGGACGCGCGAAGTCCTCGCCGCCCCGCAGCACCACCACCACGTCGCCGACGACGCGGTGGTCCCACAGCATCGCGCCGAGCAGGCTCATCTCCGCTTCGAGCGCCTGCGGCGGCATCGCCTGCAGCAGCCGACCCACATCGGGGGCGGCACGATCGAGACGAGGGCGTCGGCGAGGCGCTGCGGCGTCGGGCATGGGGACATCTTCCCCCCACCATGGCTTCGGACAAGCATCGATGGTCAACAGGAAGGATGCCCACGAACTTCGACGCCGGAACGGACTGGCCGAACGGCGTCGGCCCGAGGGCCGGGGTCGTTCACGTCATCCGGGCAGCACACGCCTGACGCCAGACCGGGCGAAGACCCACCGGCCTCGACTTCGTCGCCCGCTTCACGCTTCGCTCAGGCGTCGTCGGAATCCATCTCGACGCTCCGCTCGGCGACCTCGCCGTCGATCGAGGCCTTCATCAGGCGACCGACCTTGAAGCGCACCGTGCGCTTCGCGGGCACCTGGACCGGCTCGAGCGTCTTGGGATTCTGGGCGACCCGCGGCGCCCGATCCTTGATCTCGAAGACGCCGAAGTCGCGGAACTCGAGCCGGTTGCCCCGGCCGAGCTCCTCGATCACGTGGTCGAGAAACGCCTGCACCGCCTTCTTGACGTCGGCTCGCTTGAGCTGCGTCTCGTCGGCGATGCGGTCGATCAATTCCTTCTTGGTGGTGGTCGCCATCGATTCACCCACGCTCCGCCGGTCACCCACTCAGAACGCCGGGACCAGGCGAGGTGGCGACCCGCCGAGAAGCCAGCACGACTTGTCCGTCTCGCTCCGGACCGGATCGAAAGGGGCCGGACGAGCGGACCGCGAGGACCGCCTGGTACGCCACGTCTCGCCCACCAATTCCGGTTCGGACCAAATCTCGGACGATCCGAGTATGGAGGTCGTTCGGGGGGTGGTCAAGCACAAGTCGGAACGCGGCCGGGAATTGCTTCAGGTCGCTTCAGCCCCTCAGGATCGGGGGCGGACCGCGACTTCGGCGAGGGTCGCTTCGAACGCCTCGAGCCCCGCGAGCCACTCGAGCCGGAGCCTCGGGATCGCGACGGGCTGCTCCGAACGCCACCAACGGCCCAGCTTGACCCAGTCCTTCGAGGTGGTGAAGAGGCAGTCGGCGTGACTGCGCTGCACGCTCGCAGCGATCGCCTCCGCGTCACGGATCCCGTAGGACTGATGGTCCTGGGCGGGAATCGACCGCCGCTCGACACCGCCGAGGTCGGTCAGCATCGAGCGGATCGACGCGGGGTTCCCGACCCCAAGGAGCGTGGCGACCGCCCGGCCGCGAATCCACTCCGGCGGCTGGACCGCGCCCTTGCGTTGCTCAGGCGCGCCGGAGAAGACGTCGAACCCATCCCAGACGTGGCGCGTCCAGGCGATGGGCGGCCTCCCATGAAGACGTTCGATCCGCGCGGAGAGGTCCGCGTCGATCCGATCCGCCCGGGTCACCACCACGGCATCGGCCCGCGCGAGCGAAGACGCCGGCTCGCGAAGCCATCCCGCGGGAAGCAGGTCGTCGTCGAGGGAATCGCGCGACGCGTCGACGAGCACGATGTCGAGATCCCGCGCAAGGCGCCGGTGCTGGAAGCCGTCGTCGAGCACCACCACCGTCGGCGGCGCGAGCGGGCATCCGGCGGCGAGCAGGCTCGCATGCCGATCGGCCCCAACGACGATCGGAACCCCCGGCAACGCGATCCGATGCAGTTGGGCTTCGTCGCTCTCTCCATCGCGATCGGCGCGATACCCGCGCAGCGCGACGATCGGCGAGCCTCCAAGCCGCGCGAGGCGCCGCGCGACGTCGGCGACCATCGGCGTCTTGCCGGTGCCGCCCGCGGTGAGGTTCCCGATCGAGACGACCGGGCACTCGAGGCGCCGCACGCCGACGCCCCGATCGAATCGTCGGTTCCTCCACGCGACCGCGAGGCCGTAGGGCACCGCCATCAAGCGCAGCAGCGGCCACGGCCATCGGGACGGACGGTCCGGGGAGCTCACCGAGAGTCCTCCTTGGAAGCGGGCGGGTCCGAGGCGAACGCGTCGGCGTATCGATCGCGATGACGCCGCCACTCCCGCCGATGCAGCACGAACGAGTGGAGCGCATCGACGACCGCGACGAACACGATCAGGGCGAGGATCGCGAAGCAGGCGAGCCAGCCGCCGATGTAGGCCGCGGGATCCGCGCGATGATCGACGAGGCTCGACGACCACACGAGCGCCGGCAGCAGCACCAGCGCGAGCAGCAGCGAGAAGCGACGGATCCGGCGCCTCGTCTCGGGAACGTCGGGAGACTCGAGCCGCCGCCAGTAGGCGATGGCGAGGATCGCAAGCGCGATCGCCGCCGGCGCGGCGACCGCCAAGGGCAGGTCGGTCTCGAGCAGCAGGGTCACCGACCCTCCCCGACGGCCAGTTCGAGAGCCCGCCGGCGGACGCTCGCGGTCGGGAGCCCGAGCACGACCTCGGGATCGCCTTCGCAGGAGATCGGCCATCCCGCCGCGACCCGCTCGTCGAAGCTGTAGCCGCCAGCCTTGCCGCGCCACGCCTGCGAGGCCAGATAGTCCTCGATCGCCCGATCGAGGAGCGATCCGATCCGCACCCTCGCCACTTCCGCCCACAGCAGGCGACGATGCCGCGAAGGGTCGAGCAGGCACACCGCGGTCACCGTTCGATGCTCCCGATCGGCGAGGCTTCGGATCATCGTTCCCGCCTCGGCGGCATCGCGTGGCTTGCCGAGCAGACGCCCCTCGACCTCGCAGATCGTGTCCGCCGCGAGGATCGCCTCGCCAGTCCCGGCGTCGACGAGCCGGTTGGCCGCCACCGCCTTGGCCCACGCCAAGGCCAGCACCGAGCCGCAGACGTCCGTGCCCTGCGCCAGGCGCATGGTCGCGTCGTCGAAACCGCTCTCGATCACGCGATGGACGATGCCCGCTCGTTGCAGGAGTTGCCGACGACGCGGCGAACCGCTTGCGAGGACGAGGTCCGGGAGCCTCGGCTCCGATGCGGATTCCGACGGAGCGTTTGACACTCTCACGGGTCGGAAGAATAGTCCCCTCCGGTCCCTCGTTCGTCGCCGCGCCGGGAACTCCTCCGGCTGGAGCGCTTCTTCGACATGACTTCACCGGACGCCGGCTCCCCCGAAGACAAGCCCGAGCAGCAGCCATCCGCTCCCGAGGGCGAGGAGACGCCTCGTCCTCAGGATGCCTCCGATCGTTCGCGCAGCGGCACGGGGGTCGACACGCTGCTTGGACGCGTGCTCGTCGAGCGGGGCTTCGTCAGCGACGAGGAGTTGCAGGAGTGCCTCGCGAAGCTCGCGGCGCAAGGCGCCCCGGGCGGGATCTCCCAGGCGCTCGTCGCCGAGCGCCTCGTGACCGAGCGGCAACTGCAGCGGCTGCGGTCGGAGATGGAGACCGACCGGGCAAGCCAGCACATCCCGGGCTACCGGATCATCAAGAAGCTCGGCGCCGGCGCGATGGCGACGGTGTATCTCGCCAAGCAGGTGAGCCTCGATCGGCTCGTGGCGATCAAGCTGCTGCCGCGGAAGTTCTCCGCGGACGCGAAGTTCATCGAGCGGTTCTACAAGGAGGGCCGCGCCGCGGCCCGCTTCAACGATCAGAACATCGTCGGGGCCTACGACGTCGGCCAGGCGGGGGATCAGCACTACTTCGTCATGGAGTACGTGGACGGCGAGACCGTCCACGACCGCATCGCCAAGAACGGCCGCCTGACCGAGGCCGACGCGATCGGCATCGTTCGGCAGGTGGCCTCCGCGCTCACGCACGCGCACGCCCAGGGCTTCATCCACCGCGACATCAAGCCCAAGAACATCATGCTCTCGAAGGCCGGCGTCGCGAAGCTCGCCGACCTCGGTCTCGCCCGCGCGGTCAGCGATCGCGAGGCCGCCGAGGCCGAAGCCGGCAAGGCCTACGGGACGCCCTACTACATCAGCCCCGAGCAGATCCGCGGCCGCGTCGACATCGGGCCCGCCGCCGACCTCTACGGCCTCGGCGCGACCTTCTATCACATGGTCACCGGCCGGGTCCCCTTCTCAGGCAAGACGCCCAACGAGGTGATGAACAAGCACCTCAAGGCGCCGCTCACGCCGCCCGACCACGTGAATCCCCAGCTCTCCCCGGGCACCGCGCAGATCATCGAGATGCTGCTCGCGAAGGATCCGGCCGACCGCTACCGCGACGCGGGGCAGCTGCTCGAGGACCTCGATCACGCGGCACGCGGCGAGCCGCCCGAACATGACCGCGGCACGACCGATCTCGCGGCGGTCGCCGCGCCCATCGCCGCCGCGCCGCCTCCGGCGCCGACCGAGGTCGCACGGGTCTCCTCCGGAGGAGGCGGCGGCAAGGCCGCGCTGCTCGCGGCGCTCGCGGTCAGCGTGCTGATCAACCTGATCCTGCTGATCGTGGTGCTCGTCCGATAGCGGGCGGGGCCGATCGCCGCGCGGCGATCAGTCGACCTCGAAGAGCAGTTCGACCTCGACGCTTGCGCCCCGCGGCAGCGACGGCGAGCCGACCGCGGCCCGGGCATGGCGCCCCGCCTCGCCGAAGACCTCGATGAGGAACTCGCTCGCCCCGTTGGCGACCTGCGGGTGCGCGTCGAAATCCGGGTCGCAGGCGACGAAGACGCCGATCCGCACCACGCGACGCACCCGATCGAGTCGTCCGTCGAGGGCGTCGGCCGCCACCGCAAGCCCGTTCAAGGCGCACTGCCGAGCCGCCTGCTGCGCGATCTCGAGCGAGGTCGCGGAAGGAACCGGGCCGGTGGCGAGGAGACCGCCGTCCCGGAAGGGGATCTGCCCGCTGATGTAGAGCAGCCGGTCGGAGCGGACCCACGGAACGTACGCCGCGACGGGCTTGGGGGCCTCCGGGAGTCGGATTCCGAGCGTGTCGAGTCGTTTCAGGACCTGGTCTTCGTGGGCCATCGCCGGACTCTACCGCCGCCGCTTCGCGAGGCTCGCCGCGAGCGTCGACCAACGATTCGGGAAAATCGGAGGTTGACCGGAACTTGACAGCGGTCCCGCTCGCAATACTTTTGCTCATCGCCCCACGGAAGGGGCAGACTGGTTGCGGCAAGTCACAGGATTCCAGTTCCGAAGGAAGCGAGCCCCCTGCCTCATTGATTCGATTTCGGCAGCCGCTCGTGGAACTCACCCCGCACTCATTCGTCGATCGCGACCCCGATTCATCTCCCGGTCGCAGCCAGTCGACAATTCGAGTCCTCGCCAGGCGACGCCCGCCATTCAGGGTCGCTCCGCCCATCCCGATCGCAGGTCGTTCTCATCGAACCTCGATTCGGCGTGAGGCTGGGCGAGTCCGAGCCCGGTCGGCCCGACCAATGGGTCGCACCGCCTGAGCTCCGGTCAGACCGGAATCCGCGTTGCGGACGCCCCTCGGCGAGAACACCCCGTGTGAGTCATCTCGTGCCTGAGGCTCTTCGTTCCGCGATGGCGTTGTCTGCAGCGCGTCTGCAGGCGATCGCGGATCAGGCGTCCCGCGTCCACATCCCGCCGTCGGCGGGTTCCGTGTCGTGCATCACCATCGCATCGGGCGGGTGTTCCGCCCCCAACCTTCGTAGGAGACCGTACCCATGAGTCCGACCCTGAATGCCAAGCGGAGGGGCTTCACCCTCGTCGAGCTGCTGGTGGTCATCGGGATCATCATCCTGCTGATCGGCTTGCTGCTCCCGGCACTGGCCAAGGCCCAGGCGACCGCCAAGACCGCCAAGGACCTGCAGCAGATGACCGAGGTCGTGAAGAGCCTCATCACCTCGTCCAACAGCGACAACCGCCAGCGGTTCCTGACCCCCGGGCTCGTCAACCGGCAGGCCGTGCAGATCGGCAACCAGAACGTCCAAATCCAGGGCCAGGGCGTCGAGGACGTCACGCAGAACACGTCCCGCGCCCTCTTCTCGGCGCTGATCGCTCAGGACTTCTTCAAGCCCGAGCTCTGCGTTGGCCCGACCGAGGTGAACGCGGTCGTCCAGATCAAGAATGACTACGACTACACCCAGTACAACCCCGCGCAGGACAAGTACTGGGACACCACGTTCGACGACAAGATCAACTACCCCGCCGGCAGCGGCGTCTGCAATTTGTCGTTCGCGAGCCTCGTGCCCGTGGGCGAGCGGAAGAGGGCCCACTGGCGGCAGGTGAGCGACGGTCGCGCGAAGCCCGTCATCTCGACCCGCGGCACCAAGGACGGCACGCTCTCGGGCGACGAGTACACCAAGAGCCCGACCCTGCTGTTGCACGGCTCCCAGCAGGAATGGAGCGGCAACATGGTCTTCAACGACGCCCGCGGCGTGGCCGTCAAGAGCCCCTACCCCGACGACGTCGAGTACGAGTGCGGCTCGATCAGCCTCCGCAAGGACAACATCTTCACCCCCGAGTTCCCCTGCGGCGTGCCGGGCAACAACACCACCCGCGCCGGCGACACCTGGCATGGCATCACCCAGGCGGTCACCGCCAACACCCAGTACGGCGAGGGTCTCGCCAACGTCAAGACCGACCGGCTGCTCGACTGAGCCGGCCTTCGCCTCCGAACACGCATCCGCATCAGGAGCAACCACCCATGCAACACACCCAATCGAAGCGTGGCTTCACCCTCATCGAGCTGCTCGTGGTCATCGCGATCATCGGCATCCTGCTCGCGGTCCTGCTTCCCGCCCTCGCCCGCGCCCGTGCGACCGCGAAGTCGACCCGCGACGCCACGCAGGTCAAGCAGATCCACGCCGGCTGGCTCAGCTTCGCCGTCCAGAACGAAGGTCGGCTCCCGACGCCGGGCCTCAAGGCGCGCCAGGCCGTCAACGGCCAGATCATCATGGGCCGCGGCGCCGAGGACATCACGCAGAACAACCATGCCAACATGCATTCGCTCTGCGTGATGGAGAACCTGTATCCCCCGGACCTGCAGGTGAGCTCCGCCGAGATCAGCCCGAGCGTCTCGACGATGACCTTCTACGAGTGGGACCGCAAGAACCCCGCCGCGAACGTCTACTGGGACGACCGGATGCGGGCCGACCTCTCGGCGGTCTCGCACATCTCCTACGCGTCGATGCCGATCGCGGGCCCCCGCAAGGCCAAGCAATGGAACAACTCGGCGGACTCCTCCTTCGCGATCCTCGGCATGCGCGGGCCCAAGGACGGCGACATCGCCCAGATGATCAACTCGAAGACCTCCGAGATGCACGGTCCGCCGCGTGAATGGCAAGGCCCAATCGGCTACAACGACAACAGCGTGGTCTTCGAGAAGTCCTTCTTCCCCGAGAAGCTGAAGCGAGTCGGAGCCAACAACGACTTCGACAACCTCTTCAAGAACGACGGCGGCTCGCAGACCGCCGCCCATCAGGGCGACGACGTCTGGCTGTACCTGGTCAAGTCGATGAGCGGCGACGGCACCACCGTCACCATCCCCTCCGACAACTGGGACTGATCGGAACGAGCCGATCGAACCTCGCGTGAACGACGGCCGGCCCCTCGG
>JBMTTG010000035.1:0-16386 GCA_049449095.1 Phycisphaerales bacterium
GCGGAGGTCGGCTGGCGGGAAGCCTGGATTTGGCTGGGTGTTATCACCTGGGTGATGCTGATCCCGCCGGCGCTGCTGTTTCTCTGGAGCCGGCCGGAGGATGTCGGCCTGCGCCCGGATGGCGCCGCCGCTCTACTTCCGCCGTTCTGGTGGCAGTGGGCACGGCACAGTCGAGGCGGCTGGTCCGCGACTGTTTCGTGCCTTCTGCCAACCGGACGGCTCCCCCAGCGCGTCGCTTCGGCGACGCCGTGTCCACCAAGGCCGGCCTTGCGCCGGTCCCGGAGTCCTCCAACCATGGCCATCGTCACCGTCGAACGTGAAGTGGGCGGCCGCCTGCTTCGTCTCGAGACCGGCCGCGTCGCGAAGCTCGCGAGCGGCGCCGTCGTCGTCACCTACGGCGAGACCGCCGTCCTCGCGACCGCGGTCCGCGCGAACCCCCGCCCGGGCATCGACTTCTTCCCGCTGCAGTGCGACTACCGCGAGCGGATGCCGGCCGGCGGCAAGTTCCCCGGCGGCTTCCGCAAGCGTGAGGGCGCTCCGAGCGAGAAGGAGATCCTCACCATGCGGATGATGGATCGCCCGATCCGCCCGCTCTTCCCCGACGGCTTCGTCGACGAGATCCAGATCCAGGCGTGGGTCATGAGCCACGACGGGCAGAACGACGCCGACGTCGTCGCCTGCTGCGGCGCGAGCGCCGCGCTCTGCCTGACCGACGCGCCCTTCCAGGGCCCGGTCGCCACCGTCCGCGTCGGTCGCGTCTTCACCGAGGACGGCCCGCGGTTCGTGATCAACCCGACGCAGGCGCAGCTCGACTTCTCCGATCTCGATCTGGTGCTCTCCGGCCATGCCGACGGCATCAACATGATCGAGGTCGGCGCCGCCGAGATCGACGAGGCGACCATGCTCGAGGCGATCCGCTTCGGATACGACCACGGCGTCAAGCCGATCCTCGAGCTCATGTCGGAGCTTCGCGAGAAGTCCGGCGCGCCGGCGGCCAACCCGGGCACCCCGGTGCTCCCCGCCGAGGACGTCGCCGCGGCGGTGAAGGCGAAGGTCTACGACCGGCTCGTCGAGGCCCGCACGATCCCCGGCAAGCAGGACCGCAACAACGCCGTCGCCGCGATCCGCGACGAGATGCTGCACGAGTGCTTCCCGCTCCCGACCGACGGCTCCTACGGCGCCTACCAGACCGCGGAGACCCGGCGGAACCAGGCGAAGGAGGCCTTCCGCCGCCTCGAGAAGAAGATCACCCACATGCTCGTCGCGGAGAAGGGCATTCGCCCCGACGGCCGCGGCCTCAAGCAGATCCGGCCGATCGAGATCGACGTGTCGATCTTCCCGCGCACGCACGGCTCGGCGTTCTTCCAGCGTGGCGAGACGCAGTCGCTCGTCAGCTGCACGCTCGGCACCGGACGCGACGAGCAGATCGTCGACGGCCTCATGCCCGAGTACGCGAAGAAGTTCTACCTGCACTACAACTTCCCGCCCTTCTGCACCGGCGAGGCCGGCCGCATCATGGGCCCGGGACGGCGCGAGGTCGGCCACGGCGCGCTCGCGGAGCGATCGCTGCTCGGCATCCTGCCCTCGGGCGAGGAGTTCCCCTACACCGTCCGCATCGTCAGCGACATCACCGAGAGCAACGGCTCCTCGAGCATGGCGTCGGTCTGCGGCGGATGCATGGCGCTGATGGACGCGGGCGTCCCGATCAAGGGCATCTGCGCGGGCATCTCGGTCGGCCGCTTCACCAGCGAGGCCGGCAAGGTGACCCACGTCACCGACATCCTCGGCGAGGAGGACTTCTTCGGCGAGATGGACTTCAAGGTCGCCGGCACCCGCGAGGGCATCACCGGCATCCAGCTCGATCTCAAGGCGCGAGGGCTCTCGATCGCGGAGATCGAGACGATCTTCGAGCAGGCCAAGGTCGGTCGCCTCGAGATCATCGAGACCATGAAGGCGTCGCTCGCGGAGCCGCGGCCCGACATCTCGCAGTACGCCCCGCGGATCATCGTGGTCAAGATCGACCCCGACAAGATCGGCAAGCTGATCGGCCCCGGCGGCAAGATGATCCGCAGCATCCAGGAGCGCCACGGCGTCACCATCGACGTCGAGGAGGACGGCACCGTCCACATCGCCTCCACCAACGCCGAGGGCGGACGCCAGGCGAAGGCCGAGGTCGAGGCGCTCGGCGCGGAGATTCGCGTGGGCTCGGTGTTCGAGGGACGCGTCGTCGCGGTCAAGGAGTTCGGTGCCTTCGTCGAGCTCGTCCCGGGCACCGACGGCATGTGCCACATCTCCGAGCTCGCGGAGGGCTTCGTCAAGAACGTGGCGGATCAGGTCAAGGTCGGCGACACCATCAAGGTGAAGGTGATCAACGTCGACGAGAACGGCCGGATCAAGCTGTCCCGCAAGGCGCTGCTCGTCGACGCCAAGGGCGCGGCCGGGCAGGACTGATCGGATCAGAGGGAACTTCGCGGCTCCCCGCAGGCGAAGGCTTGCGGAGGAGCCGCGAGGGTCCCACAATCGTGCGGCCCCGTACGTTTCGGGGATTCGCATCGCCGCCTCGGGCCGACGGCATTCGGTTCGGTCCCGAATCGCGGCAGCGTGTTTTCTTTCAAGACGCTTTCCACAACCTGGAGGTGGACGAATGGATCAGGCCGACGCACTCGTGGATCAGGCAGGCTCGGTGAAGTGGTTCGACGCCCGCAAGGGATTCGGCTTCCTCGTCGGCCCGGAGGGGCAGGACATCTTCGTGCACTTCTCCACGATCGAGCAGGAGTCGGGCTTCCGCACGCTGCGCGACGGCGAAGCGGTGACCTACTCCGCGCAGAAGGGCCCCAAGGGATGGGCGGCCAGCAAGGTGCGGGCGACCCGCGCTCCGCAGCCGGTCGCCTGATCCCCAACGAGATCTCCATGAATCGCGCCCGCCCGACTCGACCACGATCGACGTGGCCGACGAAGGGTGTCCGCGCCGACGACGTCTCGCGTTCGCCGCTGGCGGCAATCGACGTCGCCCCGACCTTCGTGATCACGTCGCTCGCGGCGCCGACCGGTTCGGGCGCGGTCGCCGCCGGGGATCCAGACGGAATCCTGATCACGCTCGTCGCAGCAGGGCTGCTCGTGGCGTTCGCGCTGGCGGTCGTGGCGTGGAGGGCCGGCCGCGGCCGACGCATCGCCGAACTTCGCGCCAAGCGGGCCGGCGAGCGGCTGACGCAGGTCAGTTCGATGACGGGCGGTCTCGCGCACGAGATCAAGAATCCGCTCTCGACGCTCGTCCTCAACGCGCAGCTCCTCGACGAGGAGCTCGACGAGGCGGTTCCGGATCCGGATGCGCGGGGCAGACTTCATCGCCGCGTCGGCGCCCTCGTGCGCGAGACGGTCCGGCTTCGCGGGATCCTCGAGGACTTCCTCCGCTACGCCGGCCGCATGCGCCTCGATCCGCAGCGGCGCGACATCGCGGCGCTCGTCTCGGATCTCGTCGACTTCTTCCACCCGCAGTGCGATCAGGCCGCGGTGCTGCTGCGGGCGGAGATCCCGCCGAGCCGCATCGAGGCCGAGATCGACGAGCCGCATCTCAAGCAGGCGATCCTCAACCTCATGCTCAACGCCCTCCAGTCGATGGATGGGCGCGTCGCCGAGGGCACGGCGCCACGCGGCGAACTCATGGTGCGCGTCGATGCCGGGGAGGACGACGTCCGCATCCACGTGATCGACACCGGGCCGGGCATCCCGTCCGATCGAGTGGAGGAGATCTTCCGCCCCTACGTGAGCGGCAAGCCCGGAGGCAGCGGACTGGGGCTGCCGACGGCGCGGAGGATCGTCGAGGAGCACGGCGGCGAACTGACCGTGCACTCCGAGCCCGGGCGCGGCAGCGACTTCACGATCCGACTGCCTCGGTTCCGCGCGGATGCGAACGCCGAGTCGCGATCGGCGGCCAAGCCGCTCGCGGGATAGCGCGGCGATGTCGCGCATCGCGTCGCCGCCCCCGGCGAACGCTCACTCGATCCAGTCCTTCTCGGCGAGCTTCTGCGGCACGTAGGACTCCGTCACGAAGGAGATGCCCTTCGTGATCAGCGACTCCACCTCCATCTTGAAGCCGTTGCGGAGGAGCGCCTGGATCTCCTTCTGCCACGCCTTGCCCTCGAACCAGGGGTACTCGGCGATCTGCTTCGCGCGGGAGACGTCGCGATCCGACAGCGCGATCTGCACGTCGTCGGAGAGGCCGTACCGCTGGTAGTCGCCGGCGCGGATGCCGATGAACTTGGCTTCGGGGATCGCCATCCGCTCGCTCTCGAACGCGAGGTTCATCGAGCCCTGCTTGATGACCGAGAAGATGTAGTGCCCCCACGGGTCGCAGTCGAGCAGGCAGTAGACGGGCAGGCCGAGCTCGTCGTGCATGCGGCGAAGCAGCCGACGCACGCCGCGCGGCGGCTGCCCGCCGCCCTCGGTGAGGATGCAGTTGTGCTTCTGCCAGAAGCGGTCCTCGTTGAAGCGGGCCCAGACCGTGCCCTTCTCGACGTGGAGGATGAACTTCGCATCGCACTTGCCGAAGCGGATCACGCTCGGCTCGACGATCGAGGGGATCGCGTAGCCGCCGGTGCCCATGCGTCGAAGATCGATCTCGTCGCCGTTGTCGATGATCGTGAGATTGCCCACGACCTTCCCCCGCTCGCTCGCGAAGACGTGGAGCTCCTCCCGCAGCGAGCCCATCGCGACCTCGAGGTCCTCGATGATCGGATCGGACTCCTCCTGGCCGGCGAAGGTCTTCTCCTTCGTGCCGGCGATGGTGTGCAGGCTCTTGTAGTACATCGATCGCAGCGAGAGCGTCTTGCCCTGCTCGATCAGCTCCTTGCATCCGCTGGCGATGAGCAGGGTCTGCATGAACTTGCGGGCCTGTCCGAGGTTGAACAGGTTGCGGCGCTGGCTCGCATCGCCCATCTGCAGGATGCGCCGCTGCCGGTTCCAGGTGGTGTTGGAGAGCGCCCGCGTCGGAATGTCGACGAAGGGATCTCGGCCGCCAACCGCTTCCTTGGAGACCGAATCGCCGAGGCCCACGAGCCTGCCCAGCGTCTTCGCATCGCTCGCCTTCGCCGCGGGGCCCTTCGTCGCGGCCGCGCCGTCCTTCGCGGCCTTCTTCTTCGTCGCCATGCCTCTCCTCCGTCAGGTCGCCCGCCGCCGGGTCTTCTTCGAGGTGCGTCCCGCCGTGCGCTTCGCCGCCGCTCCAGTCGCGTCGCCGAAGAGCGTCCCGTCGCCTTCCGCGTCGTCGTCCGCATCGCCGCCCACGATCGGCGCCTGACGCGCCTCGACGATCACCACGCCGTCGTCCCTCGCGAGCGAACCGCCGTCGTCGACCACCCGGCCCTCGTCGTCGAGGACGAGGTCGAACTCCGCCGTCTTCGACTCGGCCTGGGCCATGAGCGCGTCGTACACCGCCTGCGGATCGCGGCCGGTCAGCTCGCCGCAGCTCTTGGAGATCTCGCCGATGTAGCGGAGGAATGCGCTGCGGCGCTCGCCCTGCCGGGCCATGCGACGGCGGCGGTTGAGATAGGTCTGCAGCTTCCGCCCGCACTCCTGGAGCGCCAGCCGCATCTCCTTGCGGATCTCGTCGTAGTCGGCGATCGCCTCCTTGCTCTCGCTCGTGAACGGGACCCACACGCTCGCCATGTGGATCATCACGACGAGCGGCGCGACCGGCACGCTGCCGCGGGGCTGCGTCAGGCCGTAGTTGCGCCAGTTCGTCTCGAGCACCGCCTTGAAGCTCGAGCACGCGGACTGCTGGTACTGCAGCGGAACGCGATTGGCGAAGCGGATCACCCGCGACGGCTCGTCGCCGTGCAGATCGCCGCCGTAGGCGATCGCGGCCTCGATGATGAACGGACGGCCGCGGTAGACCGTCGGCGGCCTCGTGCTCGCGGCGTAGAACTCGCCCTTGACCTCCTTGAGCAGGCCCGACAGCAGCGTCTTCGTGCCGATCGCCTGCACGCACGAGGTCGGCGGCGCGGGGACCTTCACCTCCTGGATCGCGTTGTAGAGCCGCTCCGCCTCGGCATGGCCGACCTGCTTCACCCAGGTGCGGTCGGAGAGGCCGGCCTTCGCGCAGATCTCCTTCGCGCTGCTCGGGCCGACTCGGCAGAACTCGCCCTTGAAGAACGCTCCGAGCTGCGTGCTCTCGGTGCGTTCGAGCATCTGGATCAGCGTGCCGAGCTCGATCCCCTTGGGGTGCGGCTGGATCTCCTCGGTCTCGGGCGGGAGCTCCTCGACCGCGCGCTCGAACACGATGGTCTCGCCGCTGGGCTGCACGTACTCGATGCGGGCGTGGGGATTCGCGATCGCGGTCTGCTCGAGGTACTCGTCGACGGACTGCCGCCCCTTCAGGTGCTTGCCCTCGAGTTCGATCGCGACCTGCGTGCCGTGGCCTTCCGCGAACACGCCCTCGTCGTCGGGGCGTTCGGTGTCGCTCACGATGTCGGCGCGGTTGCGCGACGTGTCCATCTTGAGGACGACCTCGTGCAGCGGATCCTTCGGCCGCGTGCGGCTCAGGATGACCACCGGACGGCCCGTGGTCATGAGCCCGTACATGCCTGCGGCGGAGATGCCGATCCCCTGCTGCCCACGGCTCATCTTCAGGCGGTGGAACTTGGAGCCGTAGAGCAGCCGTCCGAAGACGTTCTCGATCTGCTTGCGCACGATGCCCGGCCCGTTGTCGCGCACCGTCACGCGGAATCGCGTCTCGGAGATCGGTTCGAGCACCACGCGGATCGACGGCAGGATTCCCGCCTCCTCGCACGCGTCGAGGGCGTTGTCGACGGCTTCCTTGACGGTCGTCAGCAGCGCCTTGCGGGGATTGTCGAACCCCAGCAGATGCCGGTTCTTCGCGAAGAACTCGCTGACGGAGATCTCGCGCTGCCGCTGGGACATCTCCTCCGCGGTCGCGCCGCCGGCGCGGCGCTTCGACTTCACGGACGGGCGGCTCGGCGAGGGCTTCGAGGTGGGCGGAGCCAGGGTCGGCGACTCCGTGCCGGGCATGACCTTCTCCAGCGGCAACGCCGCGAACGGTGGGGATCGAGCCGCCTCGCCAACCTCCGTGAGGGCGGACCGACGGGCAGCGTACGCGTATCGGAGCGGTCCCATCGAACCATCGAACTTTCACCGAGGCGCAAGGACGCGGTTCGTGCCCCGAGCGTGCCCAGGATTGCTACCCTTCCCGCCCCATGGAAACCACTCTGATCATCCTGAAGCCCGACGCGGTTCAGCGCGGGCTCGTCGGCCGGATCCTCGCCCGCCTCGAGGAGAAGGGTCTGCAGATCGTCGGCCTGAAGCTCATGCGGATCACCGAGGAGCTCGCCGCGAAGCACTACTCCGATCACCGCGAGAAGCCCTTCTACGCGGGTCTCGTCCGCTTCATGACGAGCAGTCCGGTGGTGGTCCTCGCGGTGCGCGGGGTCGGGGCGATCGGGGTCTGCCGGAACCTGATGGGTGCGACCTTCGGCTCGAAGGCCGCCGCCGGGACGATTCGCGGCGACTTCGGGGTCTCCAACAGCTTCAACCTCATCCACGGCTCCGATGGCCCCGAGGCGGCCGCCAAGGAACTGGCCCTCTTCTTCGGCCCCGGCGAGATCCTCGACTTCGCCCGCCCGATCGACGCCTGGGTCTACGACAGCTCCAGCGGCAAGGCCGAGTAAGGCTCGCCTTGATCCGGGGCCCGGCAGCGGGTGCGGCCTCCCCCGAGGCAGCTCGGTCGGGCTCTTTGATTGATCAATAGACTCGGGCCGCGACGCTCATCCGGGCGTCGCGACTGTTCTTCCATCTTGCCCCCATTGCCCAATCTGCCTCCGGAGGCGGCGGATCGGCGTCCGTCTGGCGAAGTTCCGTGTTGAAACCCGATCTCAGTTGCACCGTATAGAGAGGTTCGGACCCGGGACCGCCTGTCCGGCACGACCAATGCGGCATCGCTGCCGCCGATCCGTGGTCGAGTCGGGCAATTCGGGATCGAAAACCGGCTCCGACAGCCCGCCCTGAACGAACCAGCGACGCGCTGCTCCGTACTTGAGGGATCTACCCGATCCCCAGACCACGCCGACCCGGTGTCCTAGCAGGGTCCAGGTCCTTTCAAGCCGGCGTCTGATGACCCGGCGAGGTAAACGTCGATGCTCAAGCCCATGATCGGTCGCAATTCGCCTCTGGAACGAGTCAGTCGCCGCCGCGGCCTGATCCGTCCGGGCAGCCGCGCCGACGCTCCGGCGAAGGCGGGGCGCGCGCAGGTCCGACTGACCTCGGAGGAGGAACGGCTCGTCAAGCAGATCCTCGAGGAGCCGATGGACTACATCGATTCCGAGGAGTTCTACCGCGATGGCGCGGAGCAGCGGATCTACGACGAGGCGCCCCCGATCCAGAAGCCGGATGTCTCCTGGTACCGCCCCTTGATGGACAGTTTCATCAGCGGCCGGGAGCGGGAGACCCGCTCGCGGAACTCCGGCACGGTCCTCCTGACCGGCGCCCAGGAGCGGGTGCTCTTCCTTCAATACAACTACGCCCGGCACCGGGTCCGCGAGATCCAGAAGCGGCTCGACAGCCGCACCCCCGACGCGGCGACCGCTCGCGAACTGCTCTCGTGGTACCGGATCGCCCGGGCCTACCGCGAGCAGATCGCCGAGACCAATCTCGCCCTCGTCCTGGCGATGGCCAAGCGGACGCGGATGAGCGAGGTCGACTTCGCCGACATGGTCAGCGAGGGCAACATGGCCCTGCTCCGCTCGGTCGACAAGTTCGACTGCGGCCGCGGCTTCAAGTTCTCGACCTACGCCTGCCGAGCGATCCTGAAGGCCTTCAGCCGGCAGGGCATGAAGCTCAGCAAGTACCGCCAGCGGTTCCCGACGGACTTCGACCCTGCAATGGAGAAGTCCAACCACCTCGAGACCCTGCGGGCGACCCATGAGAAGGAGTGCGCCGACGAGGTCAAGCACATCGTCCTCAACAACGATGCGGACCTTTCCGACGTCGAGAAGACCGTGATCCACTACCGCTTCGGACTCGACTCCGACCAGCCCTCCCCGCTCACCCTCGAGCAGGTCGGGCAGATCATCGGGGTCACGAAGGAGCGGGTCCGCCAGATCCAGAACAAGGCCCTCGAGAAGATTCGTCTGACGCTCGAGGAGGTCTACCCGCCCGAACCGGAGACCGCGATCGACGGCGTCTCCGAGAACTGACCGACTCGGTCGCTCCCACAACGATTCTCCTCTGCCGCCAGGCCGGTTCAACGCCGGCCTGGTGGCGTTGGTGACCCGCGGATGCGCCGAGCCCCCCGATAGACTCCCGTCATGATCGACAAGGTCCACGCTTCGCCGCAGGCGGCTCTCGAGGGGCTTCTTCACGACGGCATGAGCCTCGCCGTCGGCGGCTTCGGGCTCTGCGGCATTCCAGAGCAGTTGATCATCGCGCTGCGCGATTCCGGCACCCGCGATCTCACGGTCTACAGCAACAACGCCGGCGTCGACGACTGGGGCCTGGGGCTGCTGCTGCAGACCCGGCAGATCCGCAAGATGGTCTCGAGCTATGTCGGCGAGAACGCGGAGTTCGAACGCCAGTTCATGGCCGGCGAACTCGAGGTCGAGTTCAACCCTCAAGGCACCCTGGCAGAGCGGATGCGGGCCGGCGGTGCCGGGATCCCCGCCTTCTACGTCCGGACCGGGGTCGGGACCGCCGTGGCCGAAGGCAAGCCCACCGCCGAGTTCGACGGCGAGACCTACGTCCTCGAGCGGGGGATTCGGGTCGACCTGTCCCTCGTGAAGGCCTGGAAGGCCGATCCCGCCGGCAATCTCGTCTACCGGCAGACCGCTCGAAACTTCAATCCTCCTGCGGCGACCTGCGGGCGGGTCTGCGTGGCCGAGGTCGAGGAGATCGTGCCGCTCGGATCGCTCGATCCGGATGGCATCCACACGCCCGGGATCTACGTCGACCGGATCGTGAAGACCGTCTCCGAGAAGCGGATCGAGCAGCGGACGATTCGCCCGGGCTGACTCGCAGGCGAGCGGCGAATCCTGAACCGCGACGGCTCCGGTCCGTACCGAACCCGAGCGGAATGCGGCTAGGACCGGAAACGACGATTCCGAGGCGAAACCGCCCGCGTTCGCGCCGATATCCTCGGGTGTTCCGCGGCTTCCGACATATCGCGTGGGAGTCGCCGTTGGCGGACATCGCTCCGTCGTCCCGCACCCGAGGGAAGAGGATCAGTCCATGACGAACCTTCGAATCTCCCGATCGCCCCGAACGCTTGTCCTCATGACCGCCTTGGCGGCGACCATCGCTGGTCCGGTCTCGGCCCAGTTCGGCGGCGACGCCGGCCTCGCCAACGCCTTCCGGCAGGACTTCTACCGGCGCGACCTTCTGATCTTCAACGAGGTGCTCGATCTCGAGGACTGGCAGCGGCCGATCATCGAGGTGCTGCTCGACGACTACGCCGCCTCCTTCGAGGCGGGGCTCTCGGCGATGCGGGACGAGATTTCCAAGATCCGCGTCGACCTCGGCGGCGGGGACGGGTCGCAGATCATGGAGCGGATGATGGGTCCCCTCGGCGCGTGGGAGCGCGAGAAGCTCGCCCTTCGCGACCAGTTCCTCGCCAACGTGCAGACCCAGCTCGGCCCGGGGCAGATCGAACGATGGCCGGCGCTCGAGCGGGCGATCCGTCGCGAGAAGGAGCTCCCCCAGTCGGAACTCTCGGGTGAAGGCATCGATCTGGTCGCGGTCGTGCAGCGGCTCGATCTCCCCGGAACCGTCTCGGACGACATCGCGCCCGCGGTCGCGAACTACGAGAACGAACTCGACGCGGCGCTCGTCTCGAGGACTCGTCGCGTCGAGGAGCTCCAGCCGGCGGTCCGCGAGGCGATGCAGGCGATGGACTTCGAGCGAGGCCTGCAGGTCATGCAGCAGATCATGGCGGCCCGAATCGAGGTTCGAAGCGCGCAGGACCGCGGCATGGAGTCGATCGCCGCGGCGATGCCGCAGGAGCAGGCGACGCTCTTCCTGCAGGAGGCCTGGGAGATCGCCTATCCGAAGGTCTACGGCCCCAATCCGACGATCGCGTTCATCGACGCGGCCAAGGCGATTCCCGATCTCACGCCCGAGCAGATCGAGGGCATCGAGGCGATCGAGCGCGACTATCTCGCGCAGCTCGCGACCCTGAACAGCCGGCTCCGCGAGCTCTATCGCACCGAGGAGCCTCGCGAGCCCCAGCGCCGCTTCGAGCGGATCCTCCAGCGTCAGCGCGGCGAGACGCCCTCCCGCGAGCTCGCCGGCGAACCGAAGTCGATTCGCGACGTTCGCGGCGAGCGCGAGGAGCTCGGGCGCCGCACGCGCGAGGCGATCCTCGCGCTGCTCACGCCCGACCAGACCTCGAACCTCCCCGGCTTCGCCAAGCCCGGAGACATGAGGAAGAACCTCGACGGCGGCTTCCAGGAGACCCCCTCGGTCAACACCGACGGCCTCGGCAGCCGACCGATCAGCGACGCCGATCGGCGGCGCGACGCCCTCTCGCCCAAGGACCGCAGCCCGAAGCTCGGCGACGGGGCGAAGTCCGCCGACTCCGATCGCGTGCTGCAGGCTCCCTCGCCCCGTCGCGGCGGACGCCCCGCCTCGCCCAGCGGCTCCTCCTCCGGCTCCGATCGAGCCGACTGAAGCAGCCCGCCCGAGTTCCTGGAACGAACCACGTGACCGACCTCGCCGCCAGCCTTCCGCACGCCAACGGTCTTCCCGCGGAGTCCGCCGCCGGGCTTCGGCAGCGGTGTGAACTCCTCGGCATCGAATGGCTCGAGAAGGCTCCGTCCATCTCCGAGGAGGCGCTCGCCCTGCTCGAGGCCGACGTCGCGGTCCGACTCCGTGCGGTGCCCTACGCCATCGACGGCCGGCGCCTCGTCGTCGCGATGGCGGATCCAACCGACCTCGCTTCGGTGGACGAACTCGCCGCGATGACCGGGCGGGCGATCCGTCGCGTGGGCATCGAGCATGCCGCGTTCGCCGAGCTCATGCGGCTCGGCTACGGCACCACCGCGGCCCGCATGGCGCAGAGCCTTGCGGACGAGAGCGGGCTCGCCGCTCCCGACGTCGAGCACAACCTCGACGCCATCGACGCGGAAGACGTCCACCGGATGGCGGAGCAGCCGACGCTCATCAACCTGGTGAACCTGCTGCTGCTCGAGGCGATCCAGTCCCGCGCCTCCGACGTGCACATCGAGCCGTTCGAGAGCGAACTGCGCGTCAAGTACCGCATCGACGGCGTGCTCGTCTCGCAGCCGCAGCCGCCCAAGCATCTTCAGGCCGCGCTCATCGGCCGCGTGAAGATCATGGCGAACATGAACATCGCCGAGCGCTACATCCCGCAGGACGGCCACATCACGCTGCGGTTCGAGGGGCGCAAGGTCGACATCCGCGTCTCCACCGTGCCGACGCTCTACGGCGAGAGCGTGGTCATGCGACTGCTCGACAAGAGCTCGCTGCCGCTCGACCTCGTGAGCCTCGGCATGAGCGAGACCCATCGCTCGCTCATCGATCGGATGATCGCCAAGCCGCACGGCCTGGTGCTCGTGACCGGGCCCACCGGATCGGGCAAGACCACCTCGCTCTACGCGGCGCTCAGCAAGCTCTACGACCCTCGGAAGAAGATCATCACCATCGAGGATCCCGTCGAGTACGAACTCGACGGGATCAACCAGATCCCGGTGAATCCCAAGCGAGGCCTGACCTTCGCGACGGGCCTTCGGGCGATCCTGCGTCAGGATCCCGATGTGGTGTTCGTCGGCGAGATCCGCGATGCGGAGACCGTCGACATCGCGATCCGCTCGGCCCTGACCGGCCACCTCATCTTCAGCACGCTGCACACCAACGATGCGATCAGCTCGGTCGGCCGCATGGTGGACATGGGCGCGGAGCCCTTCCTCGTGGCCTCGGTCATCGAGGGCCTGATGGCCCAGCGCCTCGGCCGACGCATCTGCCGCCGCTGCGCGGAGCGCCGCCCGATGCCGGAGGAGACCGCGATCCGCCTCACCGAGAAGGAGCGTGCGAAGTTCGGCGGCCAGGTGACGGTCGGGGCCGGATGCGAGGAGTGCAACGGCTCGGGCTTCAAGGGCCGCATGGGCTTCTTCGAGGTGATCCGCGTCTCGTCGGCGCTTCGCACCGCGATCGCGGAGAACCGTCCCGTGCTCGAGCTCCGGCGGATCCTCGGCCCGGACTTCGTCACCATGCGCGTCGACGGCATCGAGAAGGCCGCCCAGGGCATGACCACCGTGGAAGAGGTCCTGCGAGCGACGCAGGACGTCGACGACGCCATCGAATAGACGCCCCCGACCCATGCCCAGCTTCCGCTACCAGGCCATCGACTCCAACGGCGCCGCCTCGGCGGGCACGCTCGACGCGCCGGACCGATCCGGCGTGGTGCGTGCCCTCGAGCAGCGTGGCCTGGTCCCGTTGGCGATCGACACGGACGATCGTTCCGCGGGCTTGTCCCGTGCCCGCGAGTCGCGGCCGACCATCAGCCGCGCCGAGACCGCGAACCTCGTGCGCGAACTCGCCACGGCGCTCGAGGCCGGCCTTCCGCTGCTCCAGGCGCTTCGCACGACCCGGCGCCAGGCCGGCAATCGCAAGCTCGAGGCGATCCTCGACTTCCTGATCGAACGCGTCGAGGCCGGCCAGCCGCTGGCGAAGGCCGCGCAGGAGTACGGTCCTCCATTCGACGATCTCGTGGTCGGCATGTTCCGCGCTGCCGACGCCACCGGGCGCACCAGCGAGATCCTGCACCAGCTCGCCGACCTGCTCGATCGCGCCGTCGAGCTTCGCCGCGAGGTGACGGCGGCGACGGTCTATCCGCTGATCGTGGCCGGACTCATCGCGGCGAGCACCGTCGTGCTCGTCACCTTCCTGCTCCCTCGTCTCATGGCGCCGATCGCCGGCCAGACCGGCATGACGCTGCCGTGGCCGACGATGGTGCTTCTCGGCGTCGCCGACTTCCTCAAGGCGTGGTGGTGGGCGATCGGAGGCGCGATCGTCGGGCTGGTGTTCCTGTGGCGGTGGTGGATCCGCGATCCGAGCAACCGCCTGCTCGTCGACACCGTGCTGCTGCGGATTCCCGTGCTCGGTCGTCTGCTGCGAGACGTCGCCGTCGCGCGATTCACGCGCACGCTCGGCACGCTCGCCTCCGCCGGCGTCCCCATCCTCACGGCGCTGCGCATCGTGCGGGACACCCTCGGCAACACCGCGCTCATGAAGGCGATCGACGAGGTGGGCGACAAGGTGACCACCGGCCAGTCGCTCGCCGATCCGCTCGAGCGGTCCGGTCACTTCCCGCCGCTGCTCATCCAGATCGTCAACATCGGCGAGCGTTCGGGGCGCCTCGAGAGCATGCTGCTGCATGCCGCCACCGCGTTCGATCGCCAGGTCAACTCCTCGCTTCGCATCTTCACGAAGGCGTTGCCGCCGCTCCTGCTCGTGGTGATGGCGTCGGTCGCCGCCTTCGTGCTCGCCGCGATCATCCTTCCCCTGCTTCAGATGCAGGAGGCGATCGGCGCCTGAGCCGATCGCGAGTCCCCGACCTTCCTTCCCGGAAAACGCAGAACGATGCACCGCCAACACCGATCAGACCGCCGCCTCGACCGATCCCTTCGACGCGGCTTCAGCCTCATCGAGGTCATCGTCGCCGTCACGATCATCGCGATCCTCGCGGCGCTCGTGCTGCCTCGACTCACCCGCTTCATCGGACAGGCCCAGGAGAAGAAGGCCTACGCCGACGTCGCGAGCCTCGCCCAGCAGGTGAAGCTCTACATGACCGAGCAGGGCATGAGCCGTCTTCCCGACGACTTCACCCTCGAACTGCTGCTCGAGGGCGACGATCCCTACCTCGACAACCGCGATCAGCTGATCGATCCGTGGGGCAACACCTACGCGATCATCATCCCCGGCGAGTTCAACGTCGACTTCGACGTCGTGTGCTACGGGTCCGATGGCCAGCGCGGCGGCGACGGCGACGCCGCGGACATCGTCCACGGCAGCCGCCGGTGACTTCATGGACCGCCTGCGGCGAGCGTTGCGCGTGAAGACCTCCCCGCCTCGGCGGGGATTCACGTTGATCGAGGCGCTGCTGGTGGTGGCGGTGCTGGCGATCCTCGCCGGCCTGATCGTGCCCCGCATCGGCGGCATCACTCGCCGGCAGGAGTCCGTCGCGATCGACCGCGTGGCCGACCTCCTCACCATGTTCGCGTTCCGAAGCTCCGCCGGAAAGCAGCCGGTGGGCCTCATGTACGACGGCCGCACCCGAACCTTCGAACTGCTCATCCTCGACATCGATCCCACGCAGCGGGGCGATCCCATCGTCTGGCAGCCGGATCGCCTGAGCATGCCGGCGCCGCTTCCCGACGGACTCGAGCTCGCCTTCGCCCGCGAGGATCTCGCGACGCTGCCCGACACCGAATGGATGATCGCGACCAAGCCCGGAGGCGAGCGCCCGCGGATCGAGCTCCGGCTCGAGGGGCAGGCGCTCGCAGTCGATCTCCTGCTCGAGCCCTACGCCCTCGCCGCGCGGAGGAGCGATCGGCAGAACGTCGTGGTGCGCGAACGCCGCGATCTCGACGAGGAAGGCCTGGACCGCGAGCGATGGTGAGACCCGCCCCGACCAACGCCCCTGCTCGCCGAGGCTTCGCCCTCGTCGACGCGATCATCGCGGGCATCCTGCTCGCGGTCGGACTGGCCGCGATCATCTCGCTCGGTTCGCGGGCCCTCGCGCTGCAGCAGCGCGGCGAGCGAGAGGTCGTGGCGGCCTCGCTGCTCGACGAGCTCCTCTCGACGGTCCTCATGGAAGGCCCCGCCGACTACGTCCAGCTGCATCCGACCTCGGGCCGATTCGACGATCCCTTCGGCGACTTCGAGTACGAGGTGATCATCGAGGACGGCAGCGCCGGCGTGCCCTTCAAGGTCACCGCGGTGGTGCGCCACGACTCGGGCGACTCCTTCCTCTGCGAGACCCTCATCGCGCCCAAGCTCGGCGAGGAGCCCGATCCGCCGCGGGCCCCGCTCGAGCCGATCGACCGCGAGGCCCTGCTCTTCGGAGACGACGCATGAACCGATCCCATCGCCGCGGCTTCACGCTCGTGGAGCTCATCGTCGCCGGCGTCATCGCGGTGCTGGTGCTCGGCGCCGTCACCTTCAGCCTCTCCCAGCTCGGCCGTGCGCGCAACGTGACCTTCGCGCGGCTCGAGAGCTCGATGCGGGCGCGGGCCGCGCTCGAAGCGGTCCGTCGAGACATCGCGGGCGTGATCCGCGATGCGGATCTCCTCAAGTGCCGCGTGCTCGTCACCGACGGCAGCGCCCCCACCGCATGGGGGAAGCGCGCCGCCAGCATGTGTTTGGTAA
>JBMTTG010000036.1:0-15807 GCA_049449095.1 Phycisphaerales bacterium
GAGTCGCATCGGCGGGTCTGCCGGGCGACTTGTGCGAAGGTGGCGGAATCGGGTCATGTCACGGGCGGGTCGCTCGGCGGACGGCTGGCGACGGTCGCTCGCTGGTGCTTCGGGCGCGGGCCACGTCACGCGGTGAGCGCTCGCTTCGCTCGGCGGACGGGTACATGGACGGAATGGACCGAATGGACGGGATGGACCCGGAGGGCGAAGCGCGACACCTGAGGCGGACGGCTGGCGGTTGGCGACCAGGTTCGTCTCCTTTCTCCTCTCTCCTCTCTACTCTTCTCTCTCCTCCTCTCCTCCTCTCCTCTTCTCCTCATCTCCTCCTCTCGCCCCATGCCCTCCGCCGTCCGAGCCGCCGCGCCCGCCAAACTCAACCTCGCGCTTTCCGTGGGGCCGCCGAACGCCGATCGCATGCATCCGATCGCGAGCTGGATGGTGACGGTCGATCTCTTCGACGACCTCCAACTCGCGCGGCTTCCCGAAGGAAGCCTCTCCCGCTACGCGATCGAATGGCATCCCGAGGCGCGGCGACGCACGCCGATCGACTGGTCGATCTCGAAGGACCTCGCGGTGCGCGCCCATCTGGCGATCGAAGCGCTCGTCGGACGTCCCCTGCCGTTGCAGCTGCGCCTCCGCAAGCGGATCCCGGTCGGGGGCGGGCTCGGCGGCGGAAGCTCCGATGCGGCCGCGATGATCCGGGCGGTCGACGCCCTCTACGGCCTCGGACTCGACCGAGACACCTGCCGCTCGATCGCCTCAAGCCTCGGTTCGGACGTGCCGTTCCTGCTCGAGGGCGGCAGCGCGATCGTCGAGGGTCTCGGCGAGCGCCTCGAGCGACATGACCGCCTGCCGACGGTGCATGCGGTGCTGCTGCTGCCGGAGATCGCCTGCCCCACCGGCCCGATCTACCGACGATTCGACGATCTCCCCGACCCTCGCCTCGATGCGGCTCGGGTCCGCTCGCTCGTCGGCGACTCGATTCCTCCCCACGCCCCCTTCAACGACCTCGCCGAAGCCGCGTGCCTCGAGGCCGAGGGGCTCCGAGGAATCCGCGAGGAGCTGTCCGAGATCGCGGAGCGGCCGGCCCATGTGAGCGGAAGCGGCTCGACGCTCTTTGTCCTCTGCGACGACGACCTGCACGCGAGGGCGCTCTCGACGGCGGTCGAGGAGCGGCTCGGAACCCCCGCGGTCTTCGTGCGGGGCTCGGAGCCGCCGGCTCCGACGGTCATCGAGTGACACCCGGCAGGTGACGGCGAGGCGGAATCCTGTCCGCCGCGGACGGCGATGCCCTTGATTTCGGGAATCGCAACTCTTGCCGATTATGCTCTCGGAGCGGTGAACTCCGGCCGGGGGACGGCCGGTCCCTTCTTGGAGACTGTTCTGACCATGCGCACCCCCGTTACCGACTTTGTTCCCGCCGATCTCGACTGCACCCGCTGGGAGAACCTCGAACCGCTCTACGCCGCGCTCATGACGCGTCCGCTGCGATGCGAGAAGTGCCTCGAGAAGCTGCTGCTCGACCGCAGCGAACTCGCGGCCGCGGCGGGCGAGGCCGAGGCGAACCTCTACATCCGTCAGACCCGCTTCACCGAGGACGCCGAGGCCAAGAAGGCCTTCCTCGACTTCGTCGAGCATGTCGAGCCCAGGATCCGCAAGGCGAGCTTCGAGCTCGCGAAGCGGATCGTCGAGTGCGAGCACGTGTCGCGCCTCGACTCGAAGCGCTACGACGTCCTGCTCCGCGGCCTCAAGGCCTCGGTCGAGCTCTTCCGCGAGGAGAACCTCCCGCTCGAGACCGAGCTCACCCGCCTCGGCACGCAGTACCAGGAGGTCATCGGCGCGATGACCGTCGAGTTCGACGGCGCCGAGCGGACCATGCCGCAGATGGGCAAGTATCAGCAATCGCTCGATCGCGACGTGCGGGAGCGGGCGTGGCGGCTCACCGGTGAACGGCGCCTTGCCGATGCCGATCGCATCGACGAGATCTTCGATCGGATGCTCGAGCTTCGGGAGCGGATCGCCCGCAACGCCGGCTTCGACAACTTCCGCGACTACCAGCATCGACGGATGTTGCGGTTCGACTACGAGCCGGCGGACTGCGAGCGCTTCCATCGGGGCGTGGAGGAGGTCTGCGTCCCGCTCATGCGCCGCCTCGACGCGCAGCGCGCGAAGATCCTCGGCGTCGATCCGTTGCGTCCGTGGGACACGAAGGTGGACCTCCGCGGCCGCGATCCCCTCAAGCCCTTCGAGAACGGCGATGAACTCGTCGATCGCAGCTCGCGGGCCTTCCATCGGCTCGACCCGGAGCTGGGCCGGCTCTTCGACACGCTGCGCGAAGGCGACTGCCTCGACCTCGACAGCCGCAAGGGCAAGGCTCCCGGCGGCTACCAGTACCAGCGGCAGCGGACCGGCCGGCCGTTCATCTTCATGAACTCGGCGGGCCTGCATCGCGACCTCACGACGATGATCCACGAGGCCGGGCACGCGTTCCATTCGCTGCTCTCGGTGCAGGAGCCGCTCGTCGACTACCGCGACAGCCCGATCGAGTTCGCCGAGGTGGCTTCGATGGGCATGGAGCTGCTCGCCTATCCGGAACTCGACGAGTTCTACGACGGCGACGCCGCGGACCGTGCCCGCCGCGAGCATCTCGAGGGGATCGTCGCGACGCTGCCGTGGATCGCGCAGATCGACGCCTTCCAGCACTGGATCTACACCCACCCGGGGCACTCCCATGCCGAACGGACCGCGGCGTGGATCGACCTCGATCGCCGATTCGGCGGCGGGGCGAGCTTCGAAGGGCTCGAGGAGCATCGCGACCGCCAGTGGCAGCGGCAGCTGCACCTCTTCGTGCACCCCTTCTACTACATCGAGTACGGGATCGCCCAGCTCGGGGCGCTCCAACTCTGGCAGCGCTCTCGCCGCGACCGCGCCACGGCGATCGACGGCTACAAGCGGGCCCTGTCGCTCGGCGGATCCGAGCCCCTTCCGAGGCTGTTCGAGACGGCGGGGCTGCGGTTCGACTTCGGCCCGGAGACCACCCGGTCGTTGGTCGCCGACGTCGAGGAGGTGCTCGCCGCCGTCCCGGCCTGACCGGGGCCGAGCGATCTCGCCCCGTTTACCTCGCCTCGCCGCCTTGAAGCGCGAATGAGCGGGAAAGAGGTTGCAGCCTCGAATTCACGATGCATCATTGACGATCTCCGTCGTGAAGGGGGCGGAAAGGGAAAGGGAACCCTCGGGCGGCGTCGCAAGGCGTCGCCCGGTTTTCTTGCGCGAACCGACCCCGGCCCCGCCTCCCGATCCGGCGTCTCGCCTCGCCGACGGCGTCGTGGGCCGTTGCCGTGGACCGCGTCTTAGGATCCCGGTCCATGTCGGACTCACCCGAAGCCTGCTCCGACGACGTCGGCCCGCACATGTCGCCCGAGGCGTTTCGGAGGCATGGGCACGCGGTGGTCGACTGGATCGCCGACTACCTCGCCAACGTCGAACGCCATCCGGTCCTGAGCCAGGTCTCGCCCGGCTCGATCCGTGCGGCGCTGCCGAGCGAGCCGCCCGAGCGCGGCGAGCCGGTCGAGGCGATGCTCGCGGATCTCGATCGGATCCTGCTGCCGGGCATCACCCACTGGCAGAGCCCGAACTTCTTCGCCTACTTCCCGTGCAACGCATCGGGCCCGTCGATCCTCGGCGAGATGCTCTCGGCGGGACTTGGGGTGCAGGGCATGCTGTGGGCGACGAGCCCCGCGTGCACCGAACTCGAGACGCACGTGCTCGACTGGCTCGCCGGCATGCTCGGCCTGCCCGAGGACTTCCGGAGCGCGACCGCCGGCGGCGGCGTCATTCAGGACACCGCGAGCAGCGCCACGCTCTGCGCCCTGCTCGCCGCCCGCGACCGCCTCACGCAGTGGCGCACCAACGAGTCGGGGCTCTCGTCGGCACCGACGCTCGTCGCCTACGCCTCGACGCAGGCGCACTCCTCGGTCGAGAAGGCGATGGCGATCGCGGGGCTCGGCCGCGCGAACCTCCGGCTCGTCGAGGTCGACGACGCGTTCGCGATGCGTCCCGAGGCGCTCGCGTCGGCGATCGCGGAGGATCGCGCCGCGGGCAGGGTCCCCTGCTTCTGCGTGGCGAACGTCGGCAGCACCTCCTCGACCGCGATCGATCCGGTGCGGGCGATCGGCGAGGTCTGCCGCCGCGAGGGCCTGTGGCTCCACGTCGACGCGGCGATGTGCGGCACCGCGGCGATCTGCCCCGAGTTCCGCTGGATCCTCGACGGATGCGACCTCGCCGAGAGCGTCTGCTTCAACCCCCACAAGTGGATGTTCGTCAACTTCGACTGCGACTGCTTCTGGGTCCGCGACCGCGCGGCGCTCGTCCGCACCCTGAGCGTGCTGCCGGAGTACCTCCGCAACGACGCGACCGCGAGCGGCAAGGTGATCGACTATCGCGACTGGCAGATCCCACTGGGTCGGCGCTTCCGCGCCCTCAAGCTCTGGATGACGATCCGCCACTACGGCGTCGAGGGCCTTCGCCGTGCGATCCGCGACCACGTCGAGTGGGCGCATTGGTTCGCCGAGCAGGTCCGCGGGGATGGCCGATTCGAGCTCGCCGTCGAGCCGGTGCTTTCGCTCGTCTGCTTCCGGCTTCGCGAATCGGACGAGGCCAACGAGCGCCTGCTCGCGAGGCTCAACGCCTCGGGCGGTCTCATGCTGAGCCACACCCGGCTCGACGGACGGTTCACGCTGCGATTCTCGGTGGGCTCGACGCTCGCCACCTTCGATCACGTGCAGCGGGCGTGGGAACGGATCGCCGCCGCCGCGGCGGCGATGTGAATCATCGGGCCGGAGCCCCTCGCTCCACCGGCCCGCGAGTCGGTTCGGGTCGGATCCGCGATCGTCGATGGCTCGCCCGAAGGCTCACGCGGTCGGCAACGCGAACGGCCCCCGCCGGACGGTGAGCACCACGACCTCGGGATCGCAGTGCAATCGAAGCGGGAACCACGCGCCGAGCCCCTTCGTCACGAAGAGGGCGCTCGGGCCCTTCGCGTAGAAGCCCGCGCGAAAGCGATGCCCGATCGCGAGGTTGTGCGCCGGATTCGCCTTGCGGGCGACCTGTCCCCCGTGGGTGAGCCCCGACCGCGTGAGCGGAATGCCGCGACGGCTCGCGGGCGCCTTCACCGCTCCGCGTCATCGTCCATGTTTCCGATCGGATGAGGCAGGACCTCGACCGCCTGCCTGCCCAGCGTGGTGCCCGTCGCCTCGGCCAGTTCGATCAACGACACCTGATAGGCCGTTTCGGCATCGATCACCTCGAGCCCGGCGTTTCCGAGGTCGGTGATCGCGAGGGACACCTCGTACACGGTCGTGGTGCCTGCCTGCAGGAGGCGACGCTGCGCTTCGAGATTGCGCTGCGCGTCCAACGCGGCCTTCCGCGTCGCGACGACCAGAGCCCAGCCGATCTCGAGGCGATCGATGGCGTCGTAGACCTCCTGGGCAACCATCATCATGACCTCGCGTCGTTTCGCGAGCGTCTGGAGTCGACCGATGACGGCCGCCTGGTACTCCGCGGTCGCCAGCCGATTCTCCAGCGGCATCCGAAGGTGCAGCCCGATCTTCCACGCCGCCGGAAACTCCCCGTCCAACAGGCTGTCGATGGCGCCGCTCGAGGATGTCCCGATTCCGAGCAGGCCGACGGATCCGCGGACGTCGAGTTCGGGAAGCAGGGCGTTCCTCGCCATGCGGATCCGCTGTTCGTCCTTCCGAAGTTCGAACTCCGCCTGGACGAGCTCGGTCCGATTGTCGAACGCCATCGTCGCCAGCCCCGCGCGGTCGAACGTGTAGGCGGTCAGCGTCAGGGGCGCCTGCGGCTTGACCACCACGTGCTGATCGAGCGGCACGTCATCGCGATTCATGATGATCTTGACGGAACGCATGTCCTGTCGAAGCAGGAGATCCGCGTCGAGCAGCTCGGCCTGTCGCTGATTGACGGTGAGCTCCGCCCGGTATCGCTGCACCGCGGGCACGACCCCTGCGGCAGCCAGCTTCTCGACGTCGGTCACGAGACGACGAGCCTCGTCGACGGTCCGCTGCTGCAGTTCCACCGCCCGCCAGGAGCGGGCGAGCTGCCAGTAGACCGTCTCCGACGATGCAAGCAGCCGCGAGAGCAGGACACGAAGGTCGAGCACCGCGAGCCGTTCGTCGTACGCCGCCACCGCGATGGGCCCGAGCGTCGCGTCGTAGCCGGCGCCTCGAAGCAGGGGGAGCGTCACCGCCGCGTTGAGGTTGGACGGGAATGCAATCGAGTCCGGCGACACGTTCGATCCGCCGTCCAGATAGGCGGTCTCGTAGCGATACAGGTCGCCCTCGAGCCAGACCTCGCCACCCGTCGCCAACGGGATCGCGAGACCAACGCCGGCGTCGCGGTAGTTCGACTCCAGCGCGTAGATCGGAAGGTTGTTCGCGCTGGCGTCCTCCATCTCGCGCGCTGCAAGCACGTTGGCCGCCAGCGTGGAGTCGAGTCGCGACTGTTCGGCGAGCACTCTGGTGGACGCCAGCGTCGGATCGAATCGGGCGACGTTCAACGCGAGGTTGTTGCGAATGAGCGATTCCCGGAACTCGTCGAGCCCGAGCAGCACCACCTCGGCGGAGCCGGCCGACAGGAGGCTGGGAATCGAGTCCGAAACGGATGTCTCACTCTCGGGGGACACCGGAAGCATCGAGCCACCCGCCATGTCGAGCGGCCGGATCGGAATCACGTCCTCGTCGTGGTCGAGCCCGAGTCGCGAGTCGATCCACTTGTCGCTGCACCCGAGGAACGAGGTGATCACGGTGACCGTCGTCATCGTCCCGAGCGTGTGACGAATCATCGGAACGCACTCCGGGTCGGGACCGGAAGCCCCTGGGAATGCGCGATCTCGCCAGGCGGTCCGTCGGCGACGATGCGGCCTCGCTCGTCCAGCACGACCACGCGATCCGCCATCGCCACGACGTCCGGGGCGTTGCTCGCGACGACCCGCGTCCCGGTGCGGCCGGCGAGATTCTGGACGGCCCGCCGATGATCGCTGCGCTCCTGCATGGCGGCATGATCGACGATCACGGCCACCCGCCTGGGTTCCAGCGACAGCCGGACGGCGGCCAGGGCGGCCGCCACCGACGTCGAGGTCCGCCGCGGATCGAGCACGTCGTCGAGGGACAGTGCGCAGTTCACCGTGGCCAGGGCGGCGAGCAGCGTCTCATCGTCGAATCGGCGCTTCGGATCGAGGTTGCGTCGCACCGTGCCGGGCAGGATGCCGGGCGTGGACACCAGACTCGTCAGGCGAGGGAGGAGGCTCCGCGGTCCGAGTCGGTCGACCGGTGTCTCGTCGATCAGCACTCGGCCGTCGCTCGACTCCATGCCCGTGAACATGCCGAGAAGTCGGTGGGCCATCGCCGGGCGTTCCGCGACGATCACGGTGAGTCGATCGGGTTCGATCTCGAACGACAGGGATGGCGAACCGAGCGAGTCTCCCTCGTTGAGTGGAGGAGCGTCGACCCTGAAGGCGCCGAGGGGCTCGGGCCACCCTCCTCCACCGGGTGGCGGCGCCGGTCCATCCAGCAGCGGCCTGAGGCGGGCGAAGATCGGCTCGACGAGCGCCGCGGTTCCCACCAGCGTGCCGAGCTGCGCGACCGCGGCGGTGACGGCGGTGAACGCGGCCAGCGACGCGATGAATGCGCCGAGGGTCAGCCCGTCGACGAGGGGGTAGGCCGCAATCGCGAACATGAGGACGCGGGCCGCGGATCCGATCAGAAGATTCACCAGCGATCGTGCATTCGAGACCGACGCGGACCGGTAGGCGGCTCCCGACGCCTGGGTTTCTTCGGACTCCCATCGGCGGACGAGCCGCTCGGTGATGCCGCGATCCTGCGCGGCGTCGATACCGTCGAGGATTCGGATGGAGGCGGCCTTGGCACGTCCGAACGCATTTTCGGAGGCGAGCGCGAATCGACGCTGGATCAAGGCGTCCGTCAGCATCACGGCGAGCGTCGCCCCGGCGGTCACCACGCCGATGATTCCGTACACCCAGTTGAACAGGAAGAGGACGAAGAGGTTGGAGAATCCGCTGACGATCTGGACCAGCACCGTGTTGGTGGCATCCGTCAGCTGCTTCATGGCGTAGTTCACGCCGGTCACGCGCTGCACGATCTCACCGGCCGACAATGCGCTCGCCGACTGGGAACGGCCGAGTTCGCGTGCAAGCACGATCGACTCGATCCGGTAGGCGAGGCTGTTGTCGAGGCGCAGCGTCGCTTGCCCCGCGATGAGCAGCAGGAGCGAGTTGGCGGAGATGGCGACCATCAAGGCGGCCGCCACCCCGACGAGCCCTCGCAGATCTCCGTTGGGAATGACCGAATCGATGACCAGGGCCGTCATCAGCGGAATCACCACTCCGATCGCGGCGGCGATGCAGGCGGCAAGAACCCGAAGTCCAAGATCGCTCCACCGTTCCGCCATGGCGGCGCCCACGAGATCGCGGATCCGAATCGGGCCGGCTGGCGGCATCCGCAGGCATTCATGCGCACGCTCGCCGCACTCGGCGGCGAAGGCGGCATCGACCCGGATCGACTCGGTTCCGCCCTGGTCGAGCATTCGCCGACCATGCCATCGTCCACGACGATGGAAGACGAAGCACGGCCCCAGCGTGCAGTGCTCGACGAGAAGCGGCTCGCCGCGGGTGCGCCACCACGCCGGCGCCAGATCGACCTCGCGAATGAGCAGGCCGCTGTCGACGCCGATGCCCTCCACCGCCTCCCGGATGGAGCGGGCGTTGCCCACCTCGGACAGCGAGGAGGTCGGCCGCTGGAGATGAAGGAATGCGGCAAGGAGTGCGCCGAAGGCGGGCGACGACGGGGCGATCGTCGGCGCGACGACGCTCCCTCGCCAGGAGAAGACCGACGGAAGCAGTCGCGCGGAGCGCCGAGCCTGCGGGTCCGGTTCAGCCGTCTCGTGGTGGTGGCTTCGAGTCACGAAGGCACCTCGCCTCGCGGACGCAGGTGAATCTCGGAGGCGCGGTTCTCGACCTCGACGCGGGAGTCCAGCACGAGCACCGCAGCGCCCGTGCCGCGGATCCGATCGAGCAGCGCGTTCGCCTCGTCGGTGGGAAGGACGCCGAGGCCGCGTCGAGCGACCACGAGGGTCGGTGGGTCCACGAGCACGGTGGCGATCTCGAGGCGAGCGTCCTCATCCGGATCGCCGATCGGCCTGTCCTCGCGGACCGGCGTGGTCACACCCGCGGCCTGTCGCTTGCCGAGAGGGCCCAGTCCCGCGGACAGGAGGGCGTTGGTGACGTCCGATGCCGACACCCGAGGATCGAATCCGGCGACGTTCTCGCCCAGGCCTCCCGGATGAAGGTGGACCTTGCCCGAGAGCACGCGGACCGAACGCCCCCGTCGCCGTTGATCCGCCGCGATCTCCCCGGCGAGTCGATCGGCTTCGAGCTCATCGAGACCGCGCACGACTCCCAGTCCGCCCGAGGCCAGTTCCCCGGCCAGAACCCGGTCCTCGCCGGCGGGAATCCCGCGAAGATCGATCGCCTCGCCGGACACGGCTGCGGATTGGGGGGCGGCTTCCGGTCGATCCTCGATCGGAACGTCGAGGATGTCGTCCACGCGTGCGAGGGATGTCCGCAGCAGCGGAAGCGACTGCGCCACGTTGAGCACGGCGGTGACCGAAACCTGAAGAGTGCCGGTCAGGAACTGCAGGGCCGCGAGTTCACCCAGGGTGATGCTCCCACCGATCACGCCCAGTCCACCAAGCACCAGCGTGCCGACCTGGGTCACCAGCTGGTTGACCAGGCCGCGGCCCACCGTCGCATGCAGCTGGATGCCTCCGCTTCGTTGGGAGAGATTGCTCGCGTGGGACAGGTGCCCAAGCCACAGATCGAGCAGTGGCCGCAGGCCCCCCGCCTCCAGCAGCCAGTCACGGATTCCAAGCGCGGTGTAGAGGGTCGTCCGCTGCTGACCGAGAGCGACTTCGTTCTGCATCCTCAACGCGTACACGCGGCTCGCCACGATCTTCGTCAGAAGGAAGCCGACCGGGATCGAGACCGCCATGGCGAGCGCCACCCAGCGGGAGATGAGGACGACGGCGGCGCCGAAGACGATGATGGTGACGAGGTTCGACGGCAGGAGCGTGAGCGTCTTGAGACTGTTGGTCGCCATCATGCGGGCGTTCGTCAGTCGTTGCTGGATGTCCGCGGGGGTCCGGAGACTTCGCTCCGGCTCGGGCAGGCGCACCGCATGTCTGACGAGGCGACTCTGAAGCTGCACCGAAGCCGCGATTCCGATGCGATTGTTCGCCTGCGATTGGATGAACATGAGCATCGAGCGGACGGCGTAGATGATGGACGCGGCCAGAAGGAAGGGAGGGATCCTGTCCGTGCGGCGATCGACGAGCACGACGTCGACGAGGAACGTGATGAGCCCGGCCCCGGCGAGTTGGACCGGGACGAGGGTGATCGATGCGACGATCGCGGCGAGCACCGCGCCGCCGCATCCGCGGAGGGCCCGACGAAGACTTCGGAGAAGGCTGGGCCCGGAACCGCCTCGCCGGAAGTCGGGGCCGGGCCGGAATCGGATGACGGTGCCGTTGAAGGATCGCTGGAAGTCGTCATCCGCGACGACTCGGGCGCCCTTGGCTGGATCGTTGATCCACCAACCACGTCCATCGCGTCCTTCGAGGACGACCACGTCCTTTCGACCCCAGCCGATGAGCACCGGCCCCGGCGTGGTCCCGAGCTCGTTGGCCGCGGCGGTGCCGATCTCGCCTTCGAGACCGAACGACTCGGCGCAGGCGACCAGTCCTTCGACGTCAACGCCCGCGGACGTGAGCCCCGCCGCCTTCCGGAGGACGTGCATCGGTTCCCGGCGGCCGTGATGTGCCAGCAGGATGGCCACCGCGACGACGCCGCCGTCGACGGGCTGCATCTGAAGGATGGTGGGGGTCCGGGTCCTCATGCGCGGTCGTCACTGTCCGAGGAGCGACCTGATCCACGGCAGGAACAGATCGATCGGCCGGTCGACCTGATAGACGATCTCGACATCGAGGATGACGCCCGGGCCGATCTTCCCGGGCCAACCGACGATGCTGCTCCACTTCAGACCGCTTGGCGTGGCGGGATCGAGCTCGAGCGAGATCTCGGCCACGAGCGCCTGCCGCTCGAGGAGCTGTGAGACGATCAGGGGGTTCCCGATCAGCTCCGACAGTTCCTTCGGGATGGCGGCGAGCTCGCTGATGCTCGTGAGTCGCCCCTCCATGTATCCGTACCGGCTGGGATCGGCGAAGCGGGGCGCCAATTGGACGCGATCGCCTGCAAGCGCGACCTTCCCGGTTCCCTGCGGAAGGAACGCCACGACCTGCAGCAGAGCGCCGCTGGTCGAGGGTGGAAGCAGCTTGAAGAGCCGGTCTCCAGCCTCGACGTAGTCCCCGACCTCGATCGGCATGTCGTCCACCTGGCCGGCGACGTCGGTTCGGATGCCGTACTCGTTCTCCCGGCGGCGCTCGAGGACCGTCAGTTCGGCGTTCGCCAGTGCGATCTGCTCTCTTCGTGCGGCGCGATCCGCCGCGAACTCCGACTTCAGGCGTGTGACGCGGAGGCGGGCCTCGGCCTCCGCGGACTGGGCGGCCTCCATCGCGTTTTGAAGTTCCGCGACCTGCGCCCGCGAGCGAAGGATCGTCTCGCCGGCAAGGAGCCCTTCCTTCAGCAGTTCCTCCTGCTGGGCGAGGAACTCGTTTCGGCGATCGAGAAGATCCTTCGTGGTGGAGACGACTTCCTGCGACTCCCGCAGCGCCGCGTCGCGGGCGACTTCGGCGTCATGGATGGTCGTGTCCTCGATCTTCTCGAGCTCCGCCGACTCCGCGAGCAGGAGCGTGATCCGATCCCTGATCCGCGCGATCTCGGCGTCGATGACGTTGGTTCGCAGCATCGCCACCAGATCGCCGGGCACGAGTTCGTCGCCCGGCTTCACATGCACCGACGCCACGGCACCCGAACGGGTCGCGGCGATCGTCAGGACGTCGAGACCTTGTCGCGTGACGCCGACGCCCGACACCGTTCTGGTGATCTCGCCGAAGATGCCGTAGAGCACCCCCGACACCACACACAGAACCAGCGACGCGAGCCAGATCCATCGGGGCGTCGAAATGAGTTGGAAGGTCGGCATGGGCGGCCGCGAAGGTACATCATCGAGCGGCGTCGAGAGGCTCCGGACCGTCGCTCCGATCCGACGGGCGAGCTGGCGAATCGCGAGGCTGTCCGGAAGCCGGAATCCTGAAGCCGATCGCGAACCTCAAAGGGAGCGAGATCCGGATGCCGCACGATCGCGGCATCGGGGCCGACCGAGATTCCGGCGGCATCGCGATCGGCGCCCAGCCGAGGGACAAGGACGAGCGTGGCGCCACGGCCTTCGCTGTTGAACGTCGCGGCGTCCTCGCCGAAACCGATCGACCATGCCCGGCTGTCAGCGATGACACTTGCCCGCAGGTGTTCGACGGCTTCGCGGATGGGCCGTTTCGGGGGCAGCACCATCAATCCGACGTTCCAGGCGACGAGCAGCACCACGCTCGCGAGGATCGCGGGTTCGTCGCGACGGCAGAAATGGCCGGCGCCGCGGATCGGCGCCATGTGATCGAAGGTGACGAGCGTCGGGCCCAACAGGCTTTCCCTTCACGTCGCGGCATTCGGTGTCCGTCGCCACCACCGTCCGGTCGCTCGATCGGAAGTCAAGCCATCGGGAGTTCGAACGGCCCCCGCCGGACGGTGAGCACCACGACCTCGGGATCGCAGTGCAATCGAAGCGGGAACCACGCGCCGAGCCCCTTCGTCACGAAGAGGGCGCTCGGGCCCTTCGCGTAGAAGCCCGCGCGAAAGCGATGCCCGATCGCGAGGTTGTGCGCCGGATTCGCCTTGCGGGCGACCTGCCCGCCGTGGGTATGGCCCGCGAGGGTCAATGGAATCCCGCGGCGACTCGCCTCGGGAAACGCGAGCGGATTGTGCGAGAGCAGCAGGTGGATCGGGCCATCGGTGCGGTTGCAGACGCTGTCGACGCGGATCCGGCACTCGCGCACGCCGCGGCCCCAGTCGATGCCCGCGATGCCCAGCGGCGCGCTGCCTCCAACTGCGGCGGCTTCGTCGAGGAGCACCGACAGCCCCGCGCTGCGCGCCAGGCGCACCACGCCCCGCGGGTCGTCGAGGTGGTCGTGGTTGCCGAGCACGAAGAAGTGCCCCAGCGGCGCCGTCACCGATCCCATCGCCTCGACCAGCGGCTCGACCCCGTCGATGTCGAGATCGACGAGGTCGCCGGTGAAGGCCACGAGATCCGCGGCCTCCGCCCGCACCAGTTCGATCGCGCCGAGCGCCCGCTCCATCGGCAGGAGGCTCCCCAGATGCAGGTCGCTGTAGTGGGCGATGCGAAGGCCGTCGAAGGCGAGCGGCCAGTCCGGCAGCGAGCACTCGAGCCTGCGCACCACGATCGGCTGGTTGACGTGGCGTCGCGTGAGCTGACCTCGCGCGATCGTCTCCGCGGCGACGGCGACGATGCGGTGCCGGATCCTCGCGCGGCGGTACTTGCCGTTCTGCCGGCGGATCGCCGGGTCTTCCGACGCCTCGCCCGCCTCGGCTCGATCGCGCTCGTCCTCGTTGGAAGCCGCAGACGCCATGAGCCTCACAGTATCGGTCGAGACGCCCCGACGTTCGCGCGGGAATCAGAACGTGAGGCGCCCGCCGACGAAGAGCCCCTGCAGCCCCGCGGCGGAGCGGTCGCCGTCGGCTTCGATGGTCCAGTCGAGCAGTCGATAGCCGAACCTGGCCGCGAAGTTCGGGCAGACCTCCCACTCGATGCCGGTCTCGAGCTGCACGAAGCTGCCGCCGCCGAAGACCGCCGGGCCCGCGGCGGCGGTCGCGAAGATGTCGAGACCGTGCATCGGCGGGAAGGTCTCCGCCGGCAGCCAGCGGAAGCGGATGCCGCCGCCGATCCCGATCCCGAGCGCCGACTGGTCGAAGACCGCCGAGGTGGTCGCGGTGGTCACCGACTGCGAGAGCGAGAGGTATCGAAGCGCGAGCAGGCACTCGAAGGAGAGGTCGACCGAAGAGCCGTTCGGCCCAAGGCCCGCCGGCGACTCGACCGGTCCATTCCAGAGCGCCGTGCGCGAGGCGAACGGGCGCCAGAGCGTCACCGCGACCTGCCCGCCCACCGACCACATGCTCGCGGCGGTCGTGGCCGCGGTCGCGGAGGAGAAGGTCGTGCCGCCGACCACGCTGCCCGCCGCGAGGGTCGCGGCGCCGCTCGTCGAGAAGTCGAAGCCGCCGATCGTCGCCCGCACCCACTCGTTGCGCCACGAAAGGTCGCCGGCGAAGGAAGCCTCGAGATCGTCGAGATCGAGGTCGTTCGCCTCGAACTCGGTGCCCGAGGAGCCCCAGCGCAACTTGCCCTCGAAACGAGGCAACCATGCGCCGAGCACGAGATCCCATTCGCCGCTCGCCGGGACGTCCCACGCGAAGCGAGCCGTCGGCACTGATGGTTCGATCCCCGCGGGCGGCGAGGAGGGCGTCTCCTGCGCGACCGCGATGCCCGAAGCGAGAAGCAGCGCCGACACGGGGGCGGCCGATCGGATCGGCATCAGGACACCAGCCTCAGGCAGAACGGATAGCGGTAGGCGACGCCGGAGTTCGCCTTGATCGCCCCGACGATCGTGAGCACGAGCCAGGAGATCCCGAGGACGACGAGCAGCGGGATGCCGATGAGGAGGAAGACCAACGCGACGAACACGACCGCGAGGATCGAGACGGTGATGTTGAAGTTGAGCGCCTCCTTCGCCTGGTCGGCGGCGAAGGGCATCGAGTCCTTCTTGACGAGCCAGACGATCAGCGGGCCGATGACGTTCCCGAAGGCCGGGAGCACGAAGGCCGCGAACGCCGAGAGGTGTCCCAGCATCGCCCAGGTCCGCTGTTCAGGACTCGATTCGCCGTCGCTCATGGAAACGCTCCGAATGAGGCCGCCCGCCCCTGCGATCTCGACGCCGAGACCACCTCGGGACGAGCCTCGAGGGGCGAGTCTAATGTCGTCGATCGCCGACGCCCGACGCGACGCCGTTCCATGAGCCGCGAACCCGCCGATCCGAAGCCGCGTGACGAGCCCGATGGAGGCGTCCTGCGCCTCGGCGGCGGCGCGATGGTGCGAAGCGATGCAATCGCCTTCAAGTTCGTCCGCAGCAGCGGACCGGGCGGGCAGAACGTCAACAAGGTCTCGACCGCCGCGGAACTGCGCGTCGCGATCACCGCGATCGAAGGTCTCGACGAGCGAGCGATCGAGCGGCTGCGCGACCTCGCGGGCCGCCGCATCAACGCCGCCGGCGAACTGGTGCTCCGCGCCGAGACCTCCCGCAGCCAGCGCGAGAACCGGGAGATCTGCCTCGAGAAGCTGAAGCAGTTGGTCTCCGCCGCCGCGAAGCGGCCGAAGGTTCGCCGACCCACCAAGCCGACCCGCGGGTCGAAGCAGCGGCGCCTCGAGGAGAAGACGCAACGCGGAGAGATCAAGAAGCGGCGAAGCAGGCCGGAGTGGTGAGGTGGCGGACGGCGTCCCACGGTCGGCGCTCGCGGGCGCGGCGGGCGCGGGCCCCATCACGCGGTGATCGCTCGCTTCGCTCGGCGGGCGGGCCGCGTCACGCGGTGATCGCTCGCTGGTGCTTCGGGCGCGGGCCACGTCACACGGTGATCGCTCGCTTCGCTCGGCGGGCGGTCATATGGACGTGATGGACTCGATGGACTTGATGGACTCGAAC
>JBMTTG010000037.1:0-15493 GCA_049449095.1 Phycisphaerales bacterium
ACACCCGCTCGCTCGAGGAGTTCGAAGGCGACCTTCACGCGGCGGCAGAAGGGCGTGACGGCCTGCTCATCGACGTGCGGAACAACGGCGGCGGCTTCACCGCGGACCGGTTGCTCGCGTCGATCATGGTGCAGCCGCACGCCTACACGGTGCCGCGCGGCGCCGATCCGAGCATGACGAGCGGTTATCCGCGCGATCGTCTCTTCATCCAGCGGTACGTGCTGCCCATCAACATGCTCTGCAACGAGAAGAGCTTCTCGAATGCGGAGATCGTCTCGCACGCCTTCAAGACGCTCGAGCGAGGCACGCTCGTCGGCATGCCCACCTATGGAGGCGTCATCTCCACGGGGAGTCACCGGCTCGTCGACGGCAGCACCATCCGCATGCCGTTCCGCGGCTGGTACCTGCTCGATGGAACCGACATGGAGAACCATGGCGCGGTTCCGGATCTGATCGTCGTGCAGACGCCCGAGGACGAAGCCGCCGGCTTCGATGCGCAACTCAAGGCGGCCGTGGAGGATCTGCAGTCCCGGCGAACCGTCCCCGCGGGGACGGATTCGGTCTCGCCTTGAGTGGCCTCGCGGAGCAGGGGGGTAGTCCGCCTGGCGGATCTTGACCGGATTGTTGCTGTAAGTGCCTGATTCTCGTTGCGTTTAGTGGTTTGTGGAGTACGGTGCGAGTTCGCCGTGGTGGTGGATTCAGGGGAGTCGACCGGTGGAGAAACCAGTGGACGTTGAACGCCTCATGAGGGGCGCGGGGTGGTTGCAGACGCTTGCGACGGTCACAGCATTGATCGCGTTGTCCGGTGCTTCGACCGGATGCGGCGACGGTGGCTCCGCCGAGACGGCGGCGAGTCGAGGCGTGGTGCCTGCGGAGATCGTCTCGCAGCTTTCATCGATCGAGCGGGCGATGAACGCTCGCAGCGCGACCGAACTCGCGCCGATCCTCGACGATCGGGCGTCGATCCAGACGGTGGGCCTGCTCGGCTACGGCTCGAAGAAGCAGTTCCTCGACTCGATCGGCTCCGACGCTTCGCTCGCGCCGTTCGCGTTCGGTGAGACGATCCTCGTCTCCGAAAGGCCAGGCAAGGTCCGAACCATCAGCGAGGTGATCCGGCGATTCGGCGAGGAGCAGGTCGTCGAGCGGGTCTCTCACGAGTGGGTTCGCCAAGGTGATCGTTGGGTCGTCAAGGAGCAGAGTTTCCCCGACTGGTCACCGCTCGTGGGCGCGTGGTGGCGGAGCGAGGGCGACGCGAAGGTCTCCTTGAAGTTCATGCCATCGGGCGTCTTCGAGCTGACCGACGCCTCCGGGGTCGTGGTCCGAAGGGGCGTCTACGCCACCGGAACCGACGAGGTCGCGTTCACGCCGGATGCACTCGGCAGCGGTGCCACGAGCGAGCGTCCGATCGACGCGTCGTTCAAGTTCGAGTTCGACGGCTCGCTCGAGATGTCGGTCGTGTCGGGGAGCGAGGATGCCGGCATCCCGTCGCTCGGCGGCATCTGGAAGCGACAGTCGATGCGTTGATCGCGATCGACGTCGAGTCGATCCAGCCAATCGGTTCAAGGGCCTGTTGAAGCGTTCTTCCGCTTGGCGGTCGCGCGGCCAAGCGGTCGAGGCGTTGCCGTCGCGGACACCGAAGTCTTGGAGACCTCGATGGTCGCGTCGGCCTCGCCGACCGCTTCGACGGCCTGATCGACCTCGTCCGGCTCCTCAAGGCCGATCGCATCGCCGGTGGAGGCAAGCGTCGTCCCCCGGCGACCGATCGACTCGTAGGCGCTCGCGAGCAGTCCCACCAGCGGGAAGCGACCATCGAGCGGCGAGGGTCCGAGTCGTCTCAGCAGCGCCATGGGCGCGTGATGCGCCGGTGGCATGCTCTCGAGTTGCGACAGCGCGGCGCCCGGCCTCCAGAACTCCTCGATCGGACCCTCGAAGGGAGTTCCCGGAGACGCGAGGCCGACGCTCGCCGAGTCCTCGCCCGATCGCCGCGCGAGCCGCACGCGATCCTGGACGTCCTCGCGGACGAGTCCTCGAAGCCGAAGAAGGATCCAAGGGTCGGTGGCGATGCGATCCTGCATCACCCATGCGACCGCGAGCTCGTGGCGGCACCCCGGCGGACGTCCGCAGGAGCAGTTGAGTCGAGCCAGCTCGTGCTCGCTCGGCGAGAGCGGCACCCCATGTTCGCGGAAGACGTCTTCGATCGATCGCGGCACCTCGCCAAGCAGCACGCTTGCCGCGGCCGCCGAGTCCGCGGCGAGGCTGCGGAGGATCGACTCGATCGTCGCCGGCTCGACGGGGGACCACTGGAGCGAGACGCCATGCGGGCGAGGCATTCGCCCCTGCACTGCTGCGGTCAGGCTGCCCGGCGCCACCGAGAGCGACGCGACTTGTCCGCTTCGCGCGTAGGCGAGCCCTTCCGCAGCCTCCTCCTCGTTGGCGGCGGGGCGGGAGAGCAGCCACCCTTCCGCAGGCCAGGGCCACGGACCGAATCCATCGACGCGAACAAGCCGTTGCCCTCCGACGACCCGTCGAGGGTTCTCGCTGCGGCGATTCACCGGACGTGCGGGACCATCGCTCATCGAGACGCCGCCTCCTCGAACGCGCTGCGCCGAAGTTCGAGCAGATCTCGAAGCTGCCCGGTCGAGAGTTCGGTGATCCACGATTCCCCGGAGCCGACCACCTGTTCGGCGAGTTCGGTCTTCTGTTCGATCATCCGGTCGATCCGTTCCTCGAGCGTTCCGGTCGAGACCATCTTGTGCACGTGCACCGTGCGGGTCTGTCCGATGCGGAAGGCCCGGTCGGTCGCCTGGTTCTCGACGGCCGGGTTCCACCAGCGGTCGTAGTGGATGACGTGACGGGCAGCGGTGAGATTGAGCCCGACGCCGCCGGCTCGCAGCGAGAGGATGAACACCGGACAGGAGGGGTCGCCCGACTGGAAGCGGTCGATCAGCTGCTCGCGGCGTCCGCTCGGAGTTCCGCCGTGGAGGAAGATCGGATCGACGTCGAAGACCCGACGCACCAGCCACGCGAGGAGGTGGCCCATCTGGCGGTACTGCGTGAACACCAGCGCGCGGTCGCCGGCGGCGATCAGTTCCTCGAGCAGTTCGACGAGCCGCGCCGCCTTGCCGGAGCGGCCGATGAAGGTCTCCGGCAGCACGCCGTCGCCCGGCTCCTCGCCGAGGAACTGCGCGGGGTGGTTGCAGATCTGCTTGAGGCGCACGAGCCCCGCGAGCACGAGCCCGCGGCGGCGCATCCCGTCGCTCGACTCGATGTTCCGCAGCATGCTCGCCACGGTCGTCTCGTAGAGCGAGGCCTGCTCGTCGGTGAGGGGCACGTGCTGCCGGCTCTCGACGAGCGGCGGCAGGTCCGAGATGACCGTCGGGTCGGTCTTCAGTCGCCGCAGCACGAACGGCCGGACAAGGGCGCGAAGGCGCTCGGCCTGCGTGCGGTCGCGATGGCGCTCGATGGGCATCGCGAAGCGCCGCCGGAACTCCGCGGCGGTGCCGAGGTATCCAGGGCAGCAGAACTCGAGGATCGACCAGAGTTCCGCGAGGCGGTTCTCGACCGGCGTGCCGGTCAGGGCGATCCGCTGATCGCAGCGAAGCGTGCGGATCGCGGTGGCCTGCTTGGTCGGCGGGTTCTTGACGTGCTGCGCCTCGTCGAGGACCACGCGGCGCCAGTGCAGCCGCTGCAGGAAGTCGAGATCGCGTCCGACGAGTCCGTAGGTCGTCAGCACCACGTCGCTTCGCTGAGCGATCTCGACGAAGCGGTCGCCGATCGGACGGTCGAGTCCGTGGTGCCGATGCACCGCGAGCTCCGGCGCGAACCGTTCGAGTTCGCGCTGCCAGTTTCCGACCACGCTCATGGGCGCGACGATCAAGGTCGGACCGGGCGCCGTGTCTCCTCGCTCACGCTCGTGCTGAAGCAGCGCGATGAGCTGGACGGTCTTGCCGAGTCCCATGTCGTCGGCGAGGCACGCGCCGATGCCGATCCGGTCCAGGAAGGCGAGCCACGAGAGCCCCGACTGCTGATAGGGACGAAGCGTTCCCTGGAAGCGAGCCGGAGGCTCGATCGTCTCGACCTTCGCCTCGGTGGTTCCGTCGATCAGGTCGGCGATCCAACCGCTCGCCTCGATGCCGGCCCGCATGAGTCCGCCGTCGCTCGCATCGAGGCCATGCGCCATCCGAAGCGCGTCGCGCAGCGTGGTCTCGCCGGCGAGTTCGCCCTCGAGGAAGCGCCGCGCCGCGACCAGATCCTCCGGCCGGATCTCGACCCAGCGATTCTCGACCCGAACGAGCGGCACGCCGTCGGCGGCGAGGCGGCGGAACTGATCGAAGGAGACGCTCTCGCCTCCGAGCACCAGCTCCCATCGGTAGCCCACGACCCGATCGAGGCCGCTTCCCGAGACCGGGCCTTCGCCGCCCGCGGCAGCCTCGATGGGATCGAGCTTGAGCCTCGCCGCAAGCCGACTGGAGGGGTCGCCCCACCAGGCCGGGACCTCGAGCAGGATGCCCGACTCCTCGAGGATCGGCCGGTGCTCCCGCAGCAGCGCGTAGGTCTCGGCGGTCGAGATCGGGATCGCGCCCGCGGCGGGATCCTGAAGCATCGCTTCGAGGCGGGGCCAGATCCGCGCCGCCTTGGCGAGTTCGGTGAGGAGCGTCTCCTCGAGATCGGCGCCGGCCGCGGCGCCGCCGGGCGCGATCGCCAGGCCCGCGACGATGTCCGCCGGATCGAACCACGGCGCCTCGGGATCGGATCCTTCCGCGAGTCCGAAGCGAAGCGTCCAGACGCTGCCGGTGCGATCGATCGGCCCCGACGACTCCATGGCCTCGTCGGGTTCGACGAGCAGCAGCCGAAGCCGCATCTTGCCGAGTGCCCGCTCATCCTCGAGCCGCGCAAGCCACGATCGCACTCGTCGCGGCAGTTCGAGATCGCGTCCCGCGCCGCAGTCCACCCGCGGCTCGATCCGCAGGAGCCCGCCGAGCCAGACCACGTGCGGGTCCACCGGATCGTCCCACGAGTCGATCGACTCCTCGAACTCCTCGGCGCGAAGGGTTCCCCGCACAATGGCGTCGGCCCACGCGGTCGTCGCCTGATCGATCGCCGCGACCGGATCGGTCGGACTCTCGGTGCCGCATCGCGCGGCGGCGGGCATCGCCGCGGCCAGGCGGTCGACTCGGCTCCGGGCGTCGGCATCGCCGGTCCACAGCAGCCATCGCGCCTCGCCGAACCCCCGGGGATCCGCGACCAGCGACGGGACCACACGCTGGTCGGCCAGCCACTCTGCGACTTCCCGGGCCAGCGCGAACCAGAACCGAAGCTCATGCCCGAAGCGGACGCCTTCCGGCTCGGCCGCCTCGAGGGCCAGAAGCCAAGCGACGACGTCGCCATCCGGCGGCACGAGGGTCGGGACGCGAATCCGCTCGAGGGTCGGCACCTGCCTCTCCTCGGGCTCCTCGCCGAGGAGCGACAGCAGCCTCGGGCTCGCCCACGGTCGCCCATCCGGACCGCAGGGCAGGGTGAGTTCGGCGGAGTCCGCCTCGAAGGCCGCCGCGCGGTCGCCAAGGACGCGGGCGAGCGCGGTGGCGTCGATCGCGAAGGGATGGTCGCCCTGCTTCGCGTCTCCCGAATCCGCCGGGATCTCGCGACCCATGCCTTCGGCCCAGAGATGCAATCGGCGGCGGGTCCAGACGGCGTGCAGGATCATCGGTGGGAAGAGATTCGAAGCGAGGCGGGCATCGAGTGATTGCGCTGGGGCTCGAACCCAGGACCTAGCGATTAAAAGTCGCTTGCTCTACCAACTGAGCTACGCAATCGCGAAACGACGAGTGTAGGGGGGAATCGCATCTCGACGGCTCGCTCGCCGCGATGACCGGTCGTTTCACGCTCGCCAAGCCTCGAGGTCGGTTTGGTCGGCCCCGGCGAATCGCACCGCCGACGGATGCCGACGCCCGTCGCCGAGGCAGCCCTTGACCAATCGCCGGCCGCGTGGGCGGCGTGGCGGGGATGGCCCCTCGACGGATTCTTGTGCTCGAAACGTCACTTGCCCGATAAACCCTCTCAACCTTGGTCCGAGATGGACCGATGGCGGGAAGGGCGGAAGCCCGACCGGAGCCGGATCGCAGGACGCGACCGGCGATCGACGGACCCGCACGAGCCGAGGCGAACCATGAGCGACCACCTGCCACTCGTCGAGCGTTTCCTCACCTACCTGATCGACGAGCGCCACTTCAGTCCGTACACGAGCCGTTGCTACGGGCTCGACCTGCGGCAGTACATCGAGTTCATGACCGGCGAGTTCGGGATCGACCTCGATCCCTCGGCCGAGCAGGCGGCTCTCGATGCGGGGCCGGACGCGGCGGGGCGATTCATGCACACCGCGACCGGTCGCCTGATGGCGGCCGATCCCGAGACCGTGCGGGCGTTCCTGGTCCGCATGAGCGACCAGAACTACTCCGCGGCGACGATGGCCCGCAAGAGCGCCACGCTGCGGTCCTTCCACAAGTGGGCCGAACGCCGCGGATTCGTACGGACCAATCCGATGGTCCTGATCCGCACGCCCAAGCAGTCCAAGCGGCTTCCGCGGGCGATCAGCGTCGACGAGATCGAGCGCCTCCTCTCGGCTCCGGACCCGAACGAACTGCTCGGGGCTCGCGACCGGGCGATCCTCGAGACCCTCTACTCCACGGGCATCCGCGTGAGCGAGGTCGTCGGCATCAATCGCGGCGACCTCAACGAGGCTGGCGAGGCGATCGTGATCCGCGGCAAGGGCCGCCGGGAGCGGATCGTCCCCCTCGGCTCGCACGCCCTCGCGGCGCTTCGCCACTACCTCGACATGCTCGACGGGGAGTTGTCGCGGAACGGCACCATCGCGCCGCCGAACTCGCCGCTCTTCGTCAACAAGCACGGCAGCCGCCTCAGCAGCCGCTCGGTTCGTCGCAAGGTGTCGAAGTACCTCTCGCAGGTCGGTCTGGATCCCAACATCAGCCCGCACACCATTCGCCACAGCTTCGCGACCCATCTGCTCGACAACGGCGCGGATCTGCGTTCGGTGCAGGAACTCCTTGGACACCAGTCGCTCTCGAGCACGCAGGTCTACACGCACCTGACCACCGCTCGGATGCGCGAGGCCTACGACCGGGCGCACCCGCGGGCTGAAGCGTCCTGAATCGGCCGGTGCCTGGCGCCTCGGCGAGCGGGCCGGGATGGTCGGTCCTCGAGCGGGATGCCGCCGAGGCCCTCGCCTCGATCGGGGCCGAAACGATCGATCTCTGCTATCTCGATCCGCCGTTCGGGACGGGGCGTCGGTTCACTTCCTCCGCAGGGGGATTCGACGACCACGTCGCCTCCGCGGGGGCGTTCGGGGCCCTGATCCGTCCCTGGATCCGGGAGATCCATCGGGCGCTCGCGCCGAACGGCGCGGTGCTCCTGCACGCGGACTGGCGTCACTCGCACCGCCTCCGTCTCTGGCTCGAAGAGATGTTCGGCGAGGACGGCTTCGTCAACCATCTCGTCTGGAGCTACGGCCTCGGCGGAAGTTCACCTCGGCGCTTCGCGCGGAAGCACGACGACATCCTCTACTTCGCCAAGGGGCCCGCGTACTTCTTCGAGCCGCCTCGGGTGCCGGCGACGAGCACGCGAATGAAGGGGCAGACGAAGAAGGCCACCGACGTGCTCGACATCCCCTCGCTCAACAACATGTCGCACGAACGATGCGGATGGCCCACGCAGAAGCCGCTGGCCCTGCTGCGGATGCTTGTGCAGGCCTGCTGCCCTCCGGGCGGGCGCGTGCTCGATCCGTGCTGCGGCAGCGGCACGTCGCTCGTCGCCGCGGTCGAGTCGAGCCGCTCCGCGATCGGATTCGATCTCGACGCCGCGGCGGTGCGGCTTGCCGCCTCCCGGCTTGCTCGGATCGCTCCGCCGCTGGCCGCGGCGGGGTGAATCAGAAGTCGTACTTGAGGCCCGCGAAGTATCGGAAGTCGTTGCGGGTCCCGGAGGTGATCTGCGACTGGTAGTCGTCGCTCACACCCGCCTCGAAGGCGAGACCCTCGACGCCTTCGATCTTCATGACCCACTTGGCTCCGGTGGTGAACCGGAACTCCTGGATGTCGCCGACGTCGGGAAAGAAGGTGAAGAACGCCACAAGCTTGTTGTTCTTCGTGGGCCGCCACTCGACCTCGATGCCGGCGAGGACTTCCGGCAGCACGCGGTCGGGGCCGAACTCGTAGCTCACGCCGAAGCCGAGCCGGGCATTGACGTCGAGCTGCTCCTCCTTCACGAACCAGTGACCGATGCCGCCCCAGGCGCTGAGGCGCTGCTCCCAGGACTGGAACTCGTCGTACTGGAACTGCCCGGTGCCGAAGACGTACCAGAGCTTGTTCTCGAGGTTGCGTCGGTAGTCGATGGTCGCGAGGAAGTTGTTGTTCTGGGTCTGGGCGTTCTGCACGCCGAAGAAGTAGCGGGCCGCGATGGTGAGCTCGTCGACGTCCGTCTTGCGCTTCAGCTCGCCGCCGACGCGAAGCTCGACGTTCGAGTTCACGTTGTCGTAGCCGGCGATCGCGAAGGAGAGCGATCCGCTCCAGGGGCTCTTCGGGCCCTCCGGTTCGAGCGAAGGCGTCTCGACGCTCGTGACGTCGGTGCGCTCGAGCACGATCTCGCCGAGCACCGGATGCTGCACCTTGTAGGAGCCGGGCGTCTCTTCGACGACCACCGCCTCAAGCACCTCGCCGGTGGTGAGGGTGATCTTCGCAGGCGGCGTCGGGGCCGAGACGGACGGGTCCTCCACGGGAGGCACGTCCTGCAGGGACGCGCCGAGAAGCAGGGCGGTGGCGAGGTTCATCGGGTTCTCTCCAACGAGATGGACACGGGTGGTGGGGCCGCGACGCGTCGGACCGCCGTCAGGAGGCGGCGGGCGAGCCGCCGGGCCGCAGCGCGATCAGCTTGTTCATCGCCTTGACGACGACGAACGCGCTGAAGGCGATGATCACGAACTGGATGCAGTTGTCGAGGAAGTTGCCGTACGCGATCGCGACCTCCGCGACCGCGGGCGCGGAGTCCGTCGCCGGCTCCGGCGACTGGATCACCAGCTTGAGGTCCTTGAAGTTCACGCCGCCGATGATCAGCCCGATCGGCGGCATGATGAGGTCGCTCACGATCGAGTTGACGATCTTGTTGAACGCGGTGCCGACCACGATTCCGACCGCCATGTCGATCGCGTTGCCCTTGACGGCGAAATCGCGGAACTCCTGCAAGAATCCAGCCATCTGCAGCCTCCTCGTCGACCGCTCTCTCGCGGTCGAAGGGGGCGAACGTAGGCAACGGCAGCGGACCCCGATTCGACCTGAACAGGTTGTCCACAAGGGGCGCGGATCAGTGTCCGTTCGCGGACGCCTCGGCGATCGCCATCAGCCGGTCGGCGGCGCCGCGGACCTCCGCCGGCGAGTCCGAGACCACCGTGGCATGCCCAAGCTTGCGGCCTTCGCGCGGCTGCTTGCCGTAGCGATGAAGGCGGGCGCCGGGGACCGCCAGCATCGCCGCGGTCTCCGGGCAACGGCCGATCAGGTTCACCATCGCCGCATGGCCGATCGGCGCGGTGTCGCCGAGCGGGAGTCCGGCGATCGCCCGGACATGGTTCTCGAACTGGCTCGTGCGGGCTCCTTCGATCGTCCAGTGGCCGCTGTTGTGGACCCGAGGCGCGAACTCGTTCGCGAGCAGCGAGCCGTCGCGGCACTCGAAGAGCTCGAGCGCGAGCACGCCGACATGATCGAGGCGTTCGGCGATCGTCCGTGCCCAGCGGTTCGCGGTCTCCGTGTCCGGTGCTCCCGCTGCTGGAGCGACCGTGCGACGCAGGATGCCGTCGCGATGGAGGTTCTCCGCGAGAGGCCAGGATCGGATCGCGCCGTCGAGGCCGCGGACGACGAGCGCCGAGAGCTCGCGTGCGAACTCGATCTTCGCCTCGAGAATGCACGGCGCAGCGCCGAGCGAGCGCCACGCATCCTCGAGCTCGTCGGCATGCGCCACCTTCGCCTGCCCCTTGCCGTCGTAGCCGAAGCGACGCGTCTTGAGGATGGCGGGCATCCCGACCTCCTCGATCGCGATCGCAAGGTCCGACGCCTGCTCGATCGAGGCGAAGCGCGGCACGGCGATGCCGCAGTCGCGCAGGAAACGCTTCTCGACGAGCCGGTCGTGCTTCATCTCGAGCGATGCCGTGCCAGGCCGCAGCGGCACGCGAGCGGCGAGGCGCTCGAGCGCGGCGGGCCCCACGTTCTCGAACTCGAAGGTCGCGACGTCGAGCCCGTCCGCGAAGCGATCGATCGCGTCGAGGTCGTCGAAGGCGGCCGGAACCTGATCGCGAAGCCGGCCGGCCGGCGCCTCGTTCGATGGATCGAGGAAGCGGAACTCGAAGCCGAGCGGCTCGCCGGCCTCCGCGAGCATGAGTCCGAGCTGGCCACCGCCGAGAACGCCGATCCTCACGAAGCGCTTCCCGTCGAAGGATCGGGATTCCCAAGCACCTTCTCGGTCTGCTCGCGACGGAAGAGTTCGAGTCGCTCCCGCACTTCGGCATCGTCGACGGCGAGGATCGCCGCGGCGAAGAGGGCCGCGTTGACGGCGCCGGCTCGGCCGATCGCGAAGGTCGCCACGGGCACGCCCGCCGGCATCTGAACGATCGAGAGGAGAGAGTCGACGCCTTGAAGCGCCTTGCTCTCGACTGGCACGCCGAGCACCGGCACCGCGGTCTTCGATGCGGTCATGCCAGGCAGGTGGGCCGCGCCGCCGGCGCCGGCGATGATCGCAGCCAGACCGCGGTCCGAAGCGCTCGAGGCGTACTCGAAGAGCAGGTCCGGCGTGCGGTGGGCCGAGACCACACGGCACTCGTGGGCGATCGCGAGCGACGAAAGCGTCTCGGAGGCATGCCTCATCGTCTCCCAGTCGGACTGGGAACCCATGATCACGCCGATGCGGGGAGCCGGTTCGTGCACGAAGCCTCCGAGTCGTTGAGCGACCGCGTCGCGGCCGCGAGGCGAGGCGACAGACTAGCGAAGGCGTGGAGAGGCGACGCGAGGGCCCGAGTCGAGGCGGCGATTCCGCGTCACAGCAGCCCTCATGAACAACACGCGGCGCCGCAATGGCGCCGCGTGCGACGGGTGCAATCGAATGTTGGCGGAGCGGTGCAGCTCAGGGCGCGAACCCGCCGGGATTGCCCGCGGGCGCACCATAGAAGTGGAAGTGGTAGTTGACGCCGCCGCCGTAGCCGCCGCCGGCACCCGCGGCATTGCCTTGGCTGCTCGGCAGGTCGTAGTTCGTGCCGGACTCGTTGTAGCCGCCCGCAACTCCAGCCCCGGCGCCCGTCGCGTTGCCCTGGCTCGCCGGAAGGTCGTAGGCACCTCGATTCTGGCTGTAGCCACCCTGCCAGCCCGCGCCCGCGCCGGTCGCGTTGCCTTGGCTCGCCGGCATGCCGTATCCGCCGTGATAGAAGTGGAAGTGGTAGCCGCCGCCCCAACCACCTCGGCCTCCGCCGTAGTTGCCCAGCGCCATCGGCGTCGACCACACCGGCGGGGCGTAGCCGGCGGGAGGGTTGCTCGGTCCCGGCGGGCCGGGGACCTCGGCGCCATCCGGAGCGGTTGCAGCGGAAGGGGCGTTCGAGCCCGGCGCGCCGCTCGGCGGCGCCCCATAGAAGTGGAAGTGGTAGTTGACCTTGTTGATCGCCTCGCTCTCGCTCGCGTAGGGGTTCATCTCGCCGCCCATCTGGTTGAAACCGACGCCGGAGGGAGTCTCCTCCTCGTCGACCGGCTGGGGCTTGCCGGGGACCTCGTAGGACTGGTCCTGGGCGGCGCCGGCGACCATGCCCGGCGCGAGATGACGCGGCGAACTGGCGGGCGTGCTCGAACAGGCGACCGTGAGGACGCCGGTCGCGAGCAGGCCGACGACGGGAACGAGGCGGGCGGTCATCGATGGAACTCCTGAGGACGGTGACGAGGGAAGCGTGGTGTATCGGCCACCGACGCCATGCCGAGACAGCGCGGCGCGACCGGGTCTTTTCGGACCTCCGAGCGTAGCGCGGTCTTCGCACGTGGTTCCCGGACCTCTTCCCGCGCACCGGTAGCATGCCTCGCTTCCCCACGGCCACGATCGCGAGAAGACCCATGAGCACGACCGCAGCAGCGATTCGCCTTCCCAAGCAGGACGCTGGAACGCCCGGCGATGTCCCCGAGGTCGATGCCCTCGCGGTCAACACCATCCGCACGCTCTCGATGGATGCGGTGCAGGCGGCCAACAGCGGGCACCCCGGCACGCCCATGGCGCTCGCGCCGGTCGCCTACGCCTTGTGGCAGCAGGCGCTCGACTACGACCCCGAGGCGCCGCACTGGCCGGGCCGCGACCGGTTCGTCCTCTCGAACGGCCACGCCTCGATGCTGCTGTACTCGCTGCTGCATCTCGCCGGCGTGAAGCAGCTCGATGCCGCAGGCAAGCCGACGGGCGAGCCGGCGGTTCGGCTCGAGGACATCAAGCGGTTCCGCGAGCTCGACAGCCGCTGCCCGGGGCACCCCGAACATGGATGGACGACCGGCGTCGAGACGACGACCGGTCCGCTTGGGCAGGGCGTGGCGACCTCGGTCGGCATGGCGCTCGCGTCGCGGTGGCTCGCGGCCCGCTACAACCGCCCGGGCTTCGAGCTCTTCTCGTGGCGCACGTGGGCGATCTGCGGCGACGGGTGCCTGATGGAGGGGATCAGTTCCGAGGCGGCGTCGCTGGCGGGCCACCTCGAGCTCTCGAACCTCTGCTGGATCTACGACCACAACCACATCTCGATCGAAGGCCACACCGACCTCGCCTTCACCGAGGACGTCGCGGTCCGCTTCACCGCCTACGGCTGGAACGTGCTGCGCGTCGGCGACGCGAACGATCTCGATCGGCTCGGCGACGCCTTCCGCGCCGCGATCGCCGAATCGAAGCGCCCGACGCTCGTCATCGTCGACAGCCACATCGGCTGGGGCTCGCCGCATCGGCAGGACACGAGCGCGGCGCACGGCGAGCCGCTCGGCGAAGACGAGATCAAGCTCACCAAGAAGTTCTACGGCTGGCCCGAGGACGCGAAGTTCCTCGTGCCGCCGGAGGTGCCGAAGCGATTCGCCGAGGTGATGGGTTCTCGCGGCGCGGAGAAGCGGAAGGCCTGGGAGGCGCTCTTCGCGAAGTACCGCGCGCAGTTCCCCGCGGAAGCGAAGGAGCTCGACCATCTCTTTGCGGGCACGCTTCCGGAGGGCTGGGAGCAGGCGATGCCGCAGTTCCCGCCGGATGCGAAGGGCATGGCGACGCGGGTCTCCGGCGGCAAGAGCCTGCTCGCCGCGGCGAAGGCGATCCCGTGGATCGTCGGCGGCGCCGCGGACCTGACCCCGTCGACGAAGACGCGGCTCGACTTCGAAGGCGCCGGCGACCAGCAAGGCCCGCTGTGGTCGAGTGCCGTGCCGGAGGGCGTCGATCCCAAGTCGACCACCTGCTCGCCGGCGGGCCGCAACGTCCACTTCGGCATTCGCGAGCACGCGATGGCGGCGATCGTGAACGGCATGGCGGTCACCGGGCTGCGTCCCTTCGGCGCTGGGTTCCTGATCTTCTCCGACTACGCACGAGGCTCGATCCGTCTGAGCGCGTTGATGGAGCTGCCGGTCGTCCACGTCTTCACGCACGACTCGATCGGGCTCGGCGAGGACGGCCCGACGCACCAGCCCGTCGAGCAGCTCGTCTCGCTTCGCGCCGTGCCCGGGCTTCTCGTCTTCCGGCCCGCCGATGCGAACGAGGCGTCGATGTGCTGGCGCACGGCGCTCACGCTCGGGCAACCGTCGGTGATGGTGCTCTCTCGGCAGGACCTGCCGACCCTCGATCGCACGACGTTCGCCTCCGCCGAAGGGGTCGCCAAGGGTGCGTACGTGCTCGCCGAGGCGAGCGGCGGCACCCCGAAGGCGATCCTGATCGCCACCGGCAGCGAAGTGGGCCTCTGTCTTGCGGCGCGAGCGGAACTCGAGGGCTCCGGCGTGCCGACCCGCGTGGTCAGCATGCCCTGCACGGCGCTCTTCGATCGGCAGGACGAGGCGTACCGCGAGTCGGTCCTGCCGAAGTCGGTGAAGGCGAAGGTCAGCGTCGAGGAGGCCTCGACCCTCGGCTGGCATCGCTACGTCGGCGACGGCGGCGCGGTGATCGGCATGCACACCTTCGGCGCCAGCGCTCCGATCAAGGACCTCATGCACAAGTTCGGCTTCGAGCCGCACGCGATCGCCGAGACGGCCCGCAGGCTGCTCTGACCTTCTTCGCCGACGAACCGCAACCACCCGCGCCCAGGACCCGACGCCCATGAAGATCGTGATGGCCTCCGACCACGCTGGATTCGACCTCAAGCAGACCCTCGTCGAGACGGTGAAGGGACTCGGACACGAGGTGATCGACGTCGGGACGAACTCGACGGAACCGGTCGACTATCCCGACTACGCGGCGAAGCTCGCGGCGGAGATCCTCTCCGGCCGCGCGGAGCGGGGGATCCTGCTGTGCGGCAGCGGCATCGGCGCAAGCGTCGCGGCGAACAAGATCCCCGGCATCAGGGCCGGCAACTGCGAGGACCACTACTCCGCGCATCAGGGGGTGGAGCACGACGACATGAACGTGATCGTGCTCGGCGGCCGGATCATCGGTCCGATGCCGGCGATCGAGATGTGCGAGGCGTTCCTGGCCGCGAAGTTCACCGGCGAGTCGCGTCATGTGCGGCGACTCGCGAAGGTCCACGCGATCGAGCAGGATCCGCTGGGCTTTGTGAAGTCCGTCGGCTGAGGCGTCCGGGCCGGGCTGCCGTCGCTCGCGCAACGGGAAAGGCCCGAGCCTTGTGGCTCGGGCCTTGTCGTTTCACCGCGGACTCGTCTGGACGTGTCAGTCCGCGACCTCGATCAGCTCGACGTCGAAGACGAGCGTCGCGTTGGGCGGGATCACCGGCGGACGCCCGCGCGGACCGTAGGCGATGTCCGCGGGAATGATCAGCTTGCGCTTGCCGCCGACGTTCATCGAACCGACGCCCTCGGTCCATCCCCGGATCACCTGACCAAGGCCGAAGCTCGTGGGCTCGCCGCGATCGACGCTCGAGTCGAACTTGGTGCCATCGAGGAGGTAGCCCGTGTAGTGGACGGTCACGCGGCTCTGCGGACCGGCGGGCATCACGCCGTCGCCCTGCTCGATCTCGATCCACTTGAGGCCGGAGTCGCTCTCCATCACCTCGCCGGAGGCCATGACGCCGGGGAATCGTCCACGGGTCGACTCGGAGACGAGCGAGCCGTCGGTCGCGTTCATGACGAGCGTGTGCACGAGATGGTCGTGGTAGACGGTCACGCTCAGCGTCGGCGGCTCCGACGAGGGATCGAGCGAGATCCGCTCGACGACGCCGGGCACCTTCGAGGTGGCGAGACGAATGCCTTCGGCCAGCGTCATCTTCGCGCCGCTGCACGCGCCGCTTGCGCCATCG
>JBMTTG010000038.1:0-15410 GCA_049449095.1 Phycisphaerales bacterium
CTCACCACCGCCCGTCGACGATCGCCGCGAGCGCCTGCGCCACGCCGTCGTCGCGGTTCGAACCGGTCGTGCGCTTCGCCACCGCCGTCACGCGCGGATCGGCATTGCCCATCGCGATGCCAACCCCCGCCGACGCGACCATCTCGAGATCGTTGAGTCCGTCGCCGATCGCCACGGTGTCCGCGACATCGATCCCCCACTGCGCACACAGCCGCTCGATCTGGGTCCACTTGCTCGTCTTCGGCGCAAAGGCTTCGACGAGCTCCGGGGGATCGGGATGGTCGGGCGTCGGCGCGACCGCTCGCCAGTGGTGCATCACGAGGCGATCGCCGAGTTCCTCGCGCAGCTGCCGGGCGACCTCGCCGATCCGGCTCGCCGCAAGCACCGTCCCGACCCGAACGGTGTGCCCGAGTTCCTCCGGCGTCGGCACGTCGCTCGTCGCGCGGGTTCGCTGCCGGTACCGGTCGAGCCACCAGCGAACGGTGGGGTCGAGCTCCTCGCCGACGAGGAGATAGTCGAGATCGGTCGGGTCCGGATCCTGCAGCAGTTGCGCCGGATGCCCGTGATCCAGCATGCAGCGGGCCACCGCCGCGGACAGTTCCACGTCGATCGTGCGGCGTTCGAGGGTTCGGCCGGAGGCGAACTCCGAGAGCACCGCGCCACCGGCACCGATCAGCACGTCTCCCTCGCCGAAGGATCGCGCGAGCGCCTCGCGGGCCTCGCGGCTCTCGAGCCACGATCGCCCCGTCGCGAGCACGACTCGATGCCCCGCCGTCAACGCCGCATCGACCGCACGCACGTTCGCCGCCGACACCATGCCGCCCGGCGCGAAGAGCGTGCCGTCGAGATCGATCGCGATGAGACGTGCGTTCATTTCGCGAGCGTAGCGACCGGCGATCCTCCGCTCGGTCTACACTCGCGACGCGCGGGGCGGCTCTCGTGGCACCGACGCCAAGGCTGCCTGGATCTCTCGGAGGCTGGTTCGCGATGCCCGAACCGATCGCCGGCGATTCGGACTCGACGCCATCGAAGGATCTCGCCGCCGCCCTCGAGCCGGTGCTGCGCGAGGTCTGCGAAGGCCATCTCGGATCGATCGGCTGGTTCCGCACGGACTGGCAGCGTGGCGGCGGCGCCACTGGCGCGAGCGTCTGGACGCTTCCGGAGCAGCGATCGGTCGACGTGGTCGTGAAGCTGCCCGTGCCGCCGCGCGAACTTCGCTGGCTCTCGCGCCTTGGCGGCGTCGGCGCCCCCCACGTGCCCCGCTTTCTGGCGGGCGGCGAGGAACTCGGCGGCTACGACTTCGCGTGGGTGGTGATGGAGCGATTGCCGCACGGTCCCCTGCTGCTCGAATGGACCCCCGAGTGCGTGCCGCCGATCGCGGAGGCCGCCGCGGCCTTCGCCGCGCTGGCGTCGAAGCATCCGGTCGATCCTCCGCCCTCGGAGCCCGACTGGTCGGCGCGGCTCGCGACGGCGAAGGAGAAGGTGCGGGAACTCCGGCTTCCGGAGTCCAAGTCGTGGAACGCCGTGATCCGGGCGGTCGCGGGAAGACTCGAGGCCCTGCTCGAGCGCTGGGCCGCGCGACAGCCGCTCGAGTGGATCCACGGCGACCTCCATCCCGGCAACGCGATGACCCGCACGGCCGATCGTCCGGCGACCGAGGTCTGCCTCGTCGACTTCGCGGAGGTCCGGGTCGGCCACTGGGTCGAGGATGCGGTCTACCTCGAGCGTCTCCACTGGACTCGACCCGAGCGGGTCGCCGGGCATCCGCCGGTCCGGACGATCGCCGCCGCCCGCAAGGCCCGCGGGCTCGACAACGGCCCCGAACACGCGGCCTTCGCGGCGATCCGGCGGCTGCTGATGGCCGCCACGGCCCCGGCCTTCGCCCGGACCGACGGCAGCCCCGCCTACTTCGAGGCCTGCCTTGCCCGGGCGAACGAATCGCTCAAGGCGCTGAAGTAGGTCGGTCGAGTCCGTACACTTCCCGATTCCGCTTGCGGGCCCCGACGACGCATCCGTCGGCGCCGCGAGCCGCGAGGAGTTGTGCAGACCATGGACCGCGACAACCGCCTGAGCCAGATCAAGGAGACGGATCTCACCGAGAGCCGGCTCAACGAGGAGTTCGTCACCTGGCTCAAGACCAAGGGACTCAACTGGCTCCTGCTCGTCCTGATCGCCCTGCTGGGCTGGATGGGTTGGAACCTCTGGCAGCAGAAGCAGGCGGAGGCCCGCGACGTGGCATGGGAGGAACTCTCCGCCGCGACGCTGCCGGTCAGCCTCGAAGAGGTTGCGGTGCGGCACGGCGCGATCGACTCGGTCGCGGCGATGGCCTATCTCTCCGCCGGCGACCGCTATCTCTCCTCGATTCAGAACGGCGTTCGGTTCGACCGCACCGCCGAGCAGATCGACTACCGGCTCGACGCGGAGACCCGCGTCGAGTTCCTCGATGCCGCGGACGCGTCGTACCGCAAGGCGATCGAGGCGCTCGAGGCGATGGGCCCCGATCCCGACGGCACCCGAGCGCCGCTGCTGATGGCCGCGTGGTTCGGCCGTGCCGCGATCGCGGAGAGCCGCGGCGATCTCGAGGCCACGGAGTCGGCGCTTCGCAAGGGCCGCGAGGTCGCGGGCGATCGCTTCCCGAAGGTCGTGGTGTGGGCCGATCGGCGGATCGAGGATCTGCCGAACCTCGCCAACCCGCTGCCGATCCCCAAGCAGGCCGACCTGCCGGCCCGCGAGACGCTCGCGCCGCTCGCACCGTCGGTCGCCGACGATCTGATGCGCGAACTCATGGCGCCGCCGCCGGCCGCAGAAGCGCCGGCCGCGGAAGTCCCGGCCGCCGAGGCGCCGGCTCCCGAGGCGCCCGCAGCGCCCGCGCCGAGCGAGCCTTCGGGCGGCTGATGACCGCCGGCGAGGCGACACCCTCCGATCCGAACGATCCGTCCCGCGACCTCGATTCCGAGCGTCCCGGAGATGCCGAGTCGCCCGCCGCGGGCGGTCCGCTTGTCGCGCGGGGCGGCAAGGTCGACCGTGACGTCCTGCTCTCCCTCCACGAACAGCTCGCCGAGGGCGACGTCGACGAGGAGGCGATCACCGCCCGCTTCACGGTCGGGGGCAGCGTCGAGAAGCGGCTCGACCTCTACCTCACCGACCGCATTCCCTTCCTGAGCCGCACCGGCCTGCAACGGTTGATCGGCGAGGGCGCGGTGACCGTGAATCGCCGCGTCGCCAAGGCGAGCACGAAGCTCAAGGCCGGCGACGAGGTGGCGGCGGTGCTGCCGCCCCCGCCGACCAAGGAACTGCTCGCCGAGGAGATCCCCATCCGGATCCTCTTCGAGGACGAGCACTTCCTCGTGCTCGACAAGCAGCCCGACCTCATCGTGCATCCGGCCCGCGGCAACAAGCGCGGCACGCTCGTCAACGCCCTCGCGTGGCACTTCAAGCACGCCGGCGGCTCGTTGAGCACCGTCGGCGAGGACGACGCCCGCCCGGGCATCGTGCATCGGCTCGATCGGCACACCTCGGGGGTGATGGTCGTCGCCAAGAGCGATCTCGCGCACTGGCGGCTCGCCAAGCAGTTCGAGCAGCGTCGCGTGCAGAAGCGCTATCTCGCCCTCGTGCACGGGCGCCCCGAGCCGGCGGCGGATCTCATCGACCTGCCGCTCGGCAAGCATCCGACGCAGCGCGAGAAGTACGCGGTCCGCTACGACTCGGCGGGCAAGCCCGCTGCGACGATCTACCGCACCGTCGCGAGCTGGCCGGGCTTCTCGCTGCTCGAACTCGATCTCCGCACCGGCCGCACGCACCAGATCCGCGTCCACTGCTCGCATCGGGGCTGGCCGATCGCCGGCGACGACGTGTACGGCGGTCGGCATCTGGAACTCGGCGACTTCCCGGAGTCCGCGCGCGATCCGGAGGAGGACCCGCGTCGCCTCGTGATCGCCCGGCAGGCCCTGCACGCGACCTATCTGGCCTTCGAGCATCCGATGAGCGGCGAGACCTGCGTCTTCCAGGCGCCGCTGCGGGAGGACATGGCCGAGGCGATCGATCGACTCGGCCGCGCCGCGGAGGCCGACGGCGCCGGCCGCGGGGTCTTCCGTTGGACCGGCTGCCTCGTCTCTCCGGACGCGACGCGCCTCCCCCGCGAAGGCGAGCGGCGGCTCACCGCAACTTGATCGACGCGAGCGCGATCATCGTGGCGACCACGGTGATCAGCCAGAAGCGCGTCACCACCTGCTGTTCGCTCCAGCCGCCCATGTGGAAGTGGTGGTGGATCGGCGCGCAGCGGAAGACCCGCCTTCCACCGGTCCACTTGAACCAGCCGACCTGCACGATCACGCTCGCGATCTCGACGAAGAACACGATGCCGATCAGGACGAAGATCGCCTCCTGCCGGATCGCGACGGTGATCACGCCGAGCAGGCCGCCAAGCGGCAGCGAGCCGGTGTCGCCCATGAAGACCTTGGCCGGATGGCTGTTGAACCAGAGGAAGCCGAGCGTCGCGCCCGCCATCGCCCCCGCCACCACCATCAGTTCGCCCGATCCCGGCACGTAGGGCACGAGCAGGAAGTACGCCGAGCGGGCGCTGCCGGCGATGAAGGCGAGCACCATCATCGCGATCGAGGCCGCCGCGATCGTCCCGCCCGCAAGGCCGTCCATGCCGTCGGTGATGTTCACGGCGTTGGAGCAGAGCGAGATCCAGAGCACCACCATCGGGATGAACACCCACCACGGCAGCGGGACGAGCCACGTCGAGACCTCCGGAGCGCGGTAGAGCGCCTCGGAGACCGCGGTGGGCTCGAAGGTCCGCTGGAACGGGATGTTCAGCGAGAGCATCTCGGGCGCCGTCGCGAGCAGCTCCGAGTAGATGACGACGCCCGCCGCGGCGCCGATCCCGATCTGGAAGAGGAGCTTCTCCCAGGCGCGAAGCCCCTGCCGTCCGCCGGGCTGCCGCTTCGCGACGGTGAGCTTCAGCCAGTCGTCGATCATGCCGACGCCCGCGAGCCAGACCAGCACCGCGATCGAGACGTGCACGTAGCGGTTGCCGAGATCGCCGAGGAGCAGCACCGCGACGAGGATCGACGCGACGATGAAGAGCCCGCCCATCGTGGGCGTGTGCTTCTTGTCCTTCATCAGCTCGTTCAGGTCCGCGAGATGGAACTCCGGCTGGTCGCCGATCTTCTTCCGCAGCAGCCAGCGGATCGAGCCCGGCCCGATCGCCAGCACCATGACGAAGGCGAGGATCGTCGCGGCGAAGGCGCGGAACTCGATCTGGAAGACCACCTGGACGAGCCAGAGCAGTCCCCAGTCGGCCAGGGAGTTCTGAAGGGAGTCGACGAGGTTGTAGAGCATGCGGACGACGCGGCGCGATGCGGGAACGCTCGATCATCGACCGCACGAGGCGTTGCGGTTGATTCGCACTTCGACTCGGTCCGACCCGCCGATCAGCGAAGGGCGCCGAAGACGTGAAGTCGAAGCCTCGCGAGCGTGCATGCGGGCGAGACGCCCGCGGTCCACACAGGCGACGCCCGCGGCGCCGCCTCAGCCCGCCGGGAGCGCCGTGCGGGTCGGGATCGTCTCGATCGTCGGCGCCAAGTCGCGCTCCTCGAGCCACCGCCCGATCCGATCGAGCCCGATGCCGCGCGAAGCCTTGAGCAGGATCGAGCCGCCCGGAGGCAGCAGCGATTCGAGCCGGGCCGCCAGATCCGGGGTCGGCTCCTCGACATGCTCGACCACCCCGCCGAATCCGTTCGACGCCTCGGCGAACGCCTCGCGGGCATTCCGAGAGAGCGGGCCCACGAAGACGATCGCGCGGAGATCGAGGCGATCGGCGAGCGCCGCCGCCTGCCGGCCGAGCCGGCGATGAAGTTCCGGCCCCGCCGCCCCGAGTTCGAGCATGTCGCCGAGGACGATCGCCGAGGGCGCGCCCGCGAGCCTCTCGGCAGCGTGGGCAAGCGCCGCCGCCATCGAGTCGGGGTTCGCGTTGTAGGCGTCGTCGAAGAGGGTGAAGCCCCGCACGGTCCGGCATTCGCCGCGATGGTCGGAGGCCGCGACGGAAGCGAGGCCCTCGGCCGCTCGCGCAAACGGCACGCCGAGACGCTCCGCGACCGCCAGCGCCGCGACCGCGTTGAGCGCGTTGTGCTCGCCTTCGAGCGCGATCCGAACGCGCCGCCCATCGGCCAGCTCGATCTCCTGCCCCTGCTCGAGGACGCGACGGCCCACGAGGCGGCACTCCGCCGGGGCGGAACGTCCAAAGGTGATCACCTCGCCGAGCCGCCCTCGCCGCGACGCGACCGCGGTCGCGAGGACCGGCTGATCGCCGCGGACCACCGCGATCGCCGGCGAGACCAGCCGATCGAGCAGCGAGGACTTCTCCGCCGCGACCCCTTCGAGCGAGCCGAGCTCCTCGAGATGGCCGTGGCCCACCAGGGTGATCACGCCGACATGCGGCCTCGCGATCTCCGTGAGATGGGCGATCTCGCCGGGCCGGTTGGTGCCGATCTCGACGATCACGTAGTCGTCGTCGGCCTTGGCGGCGAGGAGCGTGAGCGGCACGCCGAGGTCGTTGTTGAAGCTCTTGGGGCTCGCGGTCCCGCGCTGCGTCGACGCCATTGCCGCGTGCAGCAGCCGCTTGGTGGTGGTCTTGCCGCACGTTCCGGTCACGCCGATCACCCGCCCGCCGAGTTCGCGCCGCCACGCGCGGGCCATGTCGGCGAGGGCGCGTCGCGGATCCGGCACCGCGAAGGCCGGCACGCCCGCGGGAACGGTTCGCCCTGAGGCGATCGCCGACTGTTCCACCACGAGGCAGGCCGCGCCGGAGGCGACCGCCGCCTCGAGAAAGTCGTGGCCATCTCGCTGCTCGCCGCGAATCGCGAGGAAGGCACGGCCGTCGAGGCGTTCGCGGCTGTCGAGACCGATGCCGGCAAGCGGGACCGACGCCGCGGGCGAGTCGCCGCCCGCGAGCCAACGCCCGCCGCAGGCCTCGGCGAGGAATCGGGGCGTCGGCGACGCCATGGCGGTTCCGTTCCCGGACTGCCGCTCTCCATCGCGTGCACCGTTCATGCTCGGATCCTTCCGAAGGCCTTGCGGCCCTGGTCTGCTGCCGGGAGACGCGTGCCGGATCCATCCCGACCCGCGAGCCGGCACCGCTCGCGAACCGCCGCGCCCTTCGTGCTCAGGTCGAACGCACCGCCTCGAGATGTTCTCTCGCTCGCGATGCTCTCGCTTCGATTGCCGCCGCGGATTCGACGCGATCGTCGAAGGATCGCTTCTCGCGCCCGACGATCTGGTAGTCCTCGTGGCCCTTGCCGGCGATGAGCAGCACATCGCCCGGCCGGCAGCGAGCGATCGCCGCGCGGATCGCCTCGCGTCGATCGACGAGCGCCTCGGCAACGCCGCCCGCGGGCACGCCGACGAGGACCTCCGCGACGATCGCCGCGGGATCCTCGGTGCGCGGGTTGTCCGACGTGACGATCACCTCGTCGGCGAGCGAGCAGGCTGCCGCCGCCATCCGCGGGCGCTTGGTCCGATCCCGATCGCCGCCGCATCCGAAGAGGCAGCGAAGCGTCGAGCCCGGCGGCACGATCGGCCGGATCGCCTCGAGCGCCCGGCGAAGCGCGTCGTCGGTGTGGGCGTAGTCGACGAGCACCGTGAAGCGCTCGCCCTCCGGCAGCGAATCGGCCGGCACCGGTTCGAGCCGGCCCGGCGGCGCCGCGATCGACGCGAGCCCCGCGAGAATCGTCGCGAACGGAACCCCGAGCGACCCGACCGTCGCGATCGCCGCGAGGGCGTTCTCGACGTTGTGCCGACCGACGAGCGGAAGGCGGACCTCGCCTTCGCCCCACGGAGTCTCGAGCAGGACCTCGGTGCCCGCCGGGCTCATGAATCCCACGCGAGCCGTGACCTCCGCGTCGCCTCGACGCGCGTCGGCCTGCGGATCGATCACCGCGTAGGCGAGCGTCTTCGCGGCGCACCCTTCGAGCATGCCCGCCGAGGCGGGATCGCCGGCATTGACGATCGCGATCGCATCGGCGTCGAGCGACTCGAAGAGTCGGCGCTTCGCCGCGGCGTAGGCCTCCATCGAACCGTGGTAGTCGAGATGGTCGCCGGAGAGGTTCGTGAAGACGGCTCGGGAGAACCGCAGGCCGGCGCTGCGACGCTGGTCGAGGGCGTGGCTCGAGACCTCGATCGCCGCGCTGTCGCAGCCATGGGCGGCCATGCGGGCGAGGGTCGAGTGCAGTTCGAGCACGCCGGGGGTGGTCAATTCCGCGGGGCGAACTCCGGCGCCGTCGTCGACGAGCACCGTGCCCATCAGGCCGCACCGCCGCCCCGCCGCGGCAAGCAGTTGCCGAATCAGGAAGCAGACCGTCGTCTTGCCGTTGGTGCCGGTGACGCCGATCAGACCGAGCCGCTCGCTGGGACGGCGATGAAATCGGTTTGCGATCGTGCCGAACGCCTCGCGAAGCGCCGCGTCCTCGACCTCGGCGAGGGCGACGAGACGAGGCAGCGTCTCGAGCACCGCGGCGATCCCGGTCGGGCCGACGACCGCGACCGCGCCGCGCTCGACCGCCTCCGCCACATGCGCCTGACCGTCGTCGCGGCCACCGGGCCGCGCGAGGAAGAGATCGCCCGGCTGCACACGACGGGAATCGTCCGCGAGACCGCGCACCACCGGGTCGATCCACGGTGGGCTGGCGATCTTCGAGAGCGAGGAGACGAGTTCGGAGAAGAGCGGCGTGGCGTGCGTGGTCACGGGTGCGGAGTGATATCGGATCGGAGGCGGCTTGGGGGCGCCGTCGGGCGATCGAGTTCGCGATTGTCGCGATCGGCTCGCGGCGAAGTTCAGTCCCGCGGCGCGACGATCGCCTCGGGGAGGACGAGCATCGCGTCGCCGTAGCTGAAGAATCGGTAGCCCTCGCGTCCCGCGAGCGCGTAGAGATCCTTCAAGCGATCGAGACCGACGAAGGTGGCGGCGAACGCCACGAGCGTCGATCGCGGCAGATGGAAGTTCGTCAATAGCAGGTCGCATCGGCGAATCGGCGATCCCGGCGCGAGCAGCAGCTCGGTCGAGCCCTCGAAGCCGCGACCCTCCGCGGCGGCGGCGAGTGAATCGGCCCCCGGCAGGCTCTCGAGCGTCCGAACGCTCGTCGATCCCACCGCCAGCGTCCGGGCGACGCCGCCACGACGACGTTCCTCGTGGGCGAGCAGCCGTTCGATCGCTTCCGGCGCGATCCGGAATCGCTCGCGATCCATGCGGTGATCGGCGAGCCGATCGGCCTCGACGCTCCGGAACGTGCCTGGGCCGACCGAGAGTTCGATCTCGAGACGCGACACGCGGGCCTGTTCGAGGCGTTCGAGCAAGGTGGGCGTGAAGTGGAGCCCTGCGGTCGGCGCCGCCACCGACGCTTCCCAATCGTCCCGGGCGAACACCGTCTGGTAGCGATCGCGATCGAAGGCGTCCCGGGCGTCCGGCGCCGCGTCCGGATCCCGCTCCCGCCGCGCCTTGAGGATGTAGGGCGGCAACGGCATGCGGCCCGCGTCGCGGAGGATCGCATGCTCGTCGAGGCCGCCGCCGAACTCGACCACCCAGCGATCTTCGCGGCGTTCGACGGCGAGCAGGCTTCCTGCGGCACGACCCTCGCGATCGACGAGCGTCAGCGACTCTCCCGCCCCGAGCCGCTTCGCGCCCTTGAGCATCGCGAGCCATCGGCGTCCGCCGCGCGGCGCGACGACGAGCCCCTCGAGGCGCCCGCCGCTCGCCCGCTCGAGCACGATCCTTCGCGGCTCGACGAAGGTCGCGTTGACGACCACGAGGTCGTCGGGTTGCAGGTACTCCGGCAGATCCGCGACGGTGCGATGCTCGACGCGATCCCGATGCACCACGAGCATCCGCGCCGCATCGCGCGGCTCCGCCGGCTCGGTGGCGATCCGCGCGGGATCGAGCGGATAGTCGAGATCCTCGCGGGAGAGCGGCGTGTCGACGCTCATGACGACACCCGGCGGACCGGGCGATAGGGCGCAAGCTCCGGCGGAAGGCGTCGGATCCCGCGGCGCTCGGCCTTCGCGACCGCGTAGCGAAGCGAGGCATGCATGCGGCGGGTGACGCTCTCGGCGACCGGGATGCCGGCAGCCTCCATGCCCTCGATCGCCCATCGCCACGCGTGGAACTCCTCGAGGCATCGCGGCGCGACCTTGCCGAGGCCGATCGAGTGATGCCCGACCTCGTGCAGGAAGACCGCGCAGGAGACCGGCCCCCGTGGATAGGGCGCCTCGATCCAGCGCTCGACGCCGCGGCTTCGCGAGATCTCCCACGCGAGGCCGCTCGTGCCGCGGCGCCAGCGGCGCACGCGAAGGCCATGGGCCTCGACCATCCATCGAGCGAGCGCTTCGTATCGCGCCGACACCGTCGGCAGCGAACGGATCGACTCGGGCACGGTCGGCGACGCCGCGGCGCCGCGGCCGAGCGGCGCGAGCGTCGACGGCGCCGCGTTCGGCGTCGCGCGGCTCCTGGAACGACCCGTGTTCGAGCGTGGCCGCCGGGGCTTCGCCGGCGAGGACTTCGCCGGCGGATCCGGATCGATCGTCGGGGGCGGCGGACCGTCGAGCGGCCAGCCGAGCAGCCGCATCGTTCGAAGCCACGCGGAGAGCAGCGACCAGCGGCTCGAGGCGGAGGCTTCCTCACGGATGGATCGCGGGACTCGGCCCCGCCGATCGCGAACAAGACTCATGGCGAACCGATCTCCAGGCCCGAGGCGAGCGCGTGCCCGCGAAGGAAGTCGTCCCACGCCATGACCCGCCCGCCCGCGGGCTGCACCTCGAGCGGATGCAGGAAGCCCTCGCCGCATCGAAGGAGCCCCGGCTCGACGAAGGTCGCCGACCGATGCGACGAGGCGTCGAGCCCGGCGACCGCGGCCGCCTCGGTCTCCGAGACCGCCTCGACCCGCAGCAGCCGCACCTGCTTCGGACCGCTCGCCAGCGGCAAGGTGATCGTGCATCCGGGCCGCGGGCTCAGCCCATGGATCCAGCCTCGCAGCGACGCCGCGGACTTCGAGAAGTCGACCACCGCGTCGGCACGGGAGATCTTCGCCGCGTGCGTCGCGAGCCGCTCGTCCTGCGCCTGCGGCGCGTCGAGGCCCGCCCGATGCCGCCGGAGCGTCCGTGCGACGAGTTCCGGTCCGAGTTCGGCGAGGCGATCGTGCAGTTCGCCCGCGGTCTCGCGCGGATCGATCGGCGTCTCGAGCGTGTCGTAGACCTCGCCGGCGTCCATCCTCGCCGCGATCGAGATGATGCTCAGCCCGGTCGTCGACTCGCCGGCCATCAGCGCCCGCTGGATCGGCGCCGCGCCGCGATAGGCCGGCAGCAGCGACGCATGCAGGTTGATCGCGAAGAAGCGATCTCGGATCTCGGGGCCGATCTTCTGGCCGAACGCGATCACCACGATCGCTTCCGGAGCGGCAGCCTCGATCGCCGCGATGGACTCGGGCGCATCGACGTCTGCGGTGCGATGGAGGGCGAGGTCGAGCGAGGCCGCTTCCGACGCGATCGGATTCGGGGTGGGCTGCAGGCCGCGCCCGGCCGGCCGATCCGGTGCGGTGACCACGAGGCGCACCTCGAACTCGCCGGGCGCCGCGGCCAGTTGCCGCAGCGTCGGAACGCCGAAGGCGCCTGACCCGAGGAAGGCGATCCGCATGGGACGACCGTCGGCGATCAACCCGTCATGCTCCCGCCGCCGCCGATTCGAGTTCCTTGATCGCGCGGCGATTGGAGAGCCGGTCGATCGCCCGCATCCGATCGACGATCAGCACCCCATCCAAGTGATCCATCTCGTGCTGCCAGACGCGTGCGGGGAAGCCGTCCGATCGAAGCGTGAACTCGCGACCCTCGAGATCGAACGCCGTGATCGACACCGTCTGCGGACGAGCCACGTGCCCGAGGATCTCGGGAAGGCTCAGGCAACCCTCCTCCGCCACCACGCCCTCGCCCGCGAAGTCGTGCAGCCGCGGATTCACGAAGACGAGCGGCTCGCCCTCGGGATCCTCGCCGCAGGCGAGGAAGACCCGCAGCGACTCGCCCGCCTGCGGCGCCGCGATCCCGACGCCGCGGTGGTTCCGCATGAGGATCCGCAGGTCCTCCGCGAGTTCCCGCAGCGAGTCGTCGAAGACGGCGACCGGATCGGCCCGGCGGCGGAGGACCGGATCGGGATAGATGGTGAGGCGGCGGCGGGGCTGCGGGTCGGTGCTTGCTGGGTCGGTCGACATCGGTCCGCCATGCTACGCGGGCGACGATCCGGACCACGCACACACGCGAGCCGTGCACGGCAAGTTGCTAGCATCGCGAATCCTTCCCGATCGCCGCGGCGGATTCCGGAAGGCGGCGAACGAAGGCCTCGGCAACACCGCTTCGACCCGACGGGGATCCGCGCGTCGAGCGTTCATCCAAGGAGTCTCCAGGTTGGCACTGTTCGGTTTCAGGAAGAAGGACTCCGGCGGCGAGGGCGAATCGGACGCCGCAGGGCTCGAGGGCGGCTTCAAGCCGGATCCCGCGAAGGCCCGCACGTGGTTCGAGCACGGCCGCAAGACCGCGGCCACCTCGAACTTCGAGTACGCCCTCACCTGCTACGCGAGCGCGGTGAAGTTCGACCCGGCGAACCTCGAGATCCACGAGGCGATGCTCGACGCGGCGCGGAAGTTCATGGCCGCCGGCGGCAAGCCGGCGAGCGGCAAGGACCTCAAGGGCATCGAGGGGCCGGGACCGGTCGACCGCTTCGCGGCGGCGGAGTTCGCGTGGATGCGCGACCTCAACAACCTCCCGCTGGCGATGAAGGTGCTCGAGGCCACCGCCAAGGCCGGGCAGGACGCCTTCGGGGCGTGGCTCGCGCCGAAGCTCCTCAACATGCTTCGGGCGCAGAAGAAGCCGTCCAAGGCGATGTGGGTGCAGGCGAAGGACCGGTTCAGCGCCGTGTCGGCGTGGAACGAGGCGTTCATGGCGGGCGAAGAGGCGGTGCGGCTCGATCCGAGCGACACCGAGCTCATCGCCGAACTCAAGCAGCTCACCGCTCAGCGGGCGATCACTCAGGGCGGCTACGCCGAGGCCGCGGCGCAGGGCGAGGGCGGCTTCCGCGCGATGGTCAAGGATCTCGACAAGCAGCGCGAGCTCGAGGCCGCGGAGTCGATCTCCGGCGGGGCGGACTCCCAGTCGATCGCCATCGAGAAGGCCCGCAAGGAGCACCGCGACAACCCGCTCTCCCCCGAGGCGGTCTCGAAGCTCGGGCAGCTCCTGCGGCGACTCGGAACGCCCGACGCCGAAGAGGAGGCCCGCATGGTCTACCTCGACGGCTTCAACCGCATCGGCGAGTACCGCTTCAAGGCCGCCGCGGCGGACATTGAACTCGCGCGGCTTCGCCGCACGCTCCGTGCCGCGGAGGAGGCCGCGACGGCAGCCCCCGCCGACGCCGCGAAGAAGGCCGACCTCGAGGCTGCCCGCAAGGCGGTCCTCGAACGCGAGCAGGAGGAGTTCACCGAGCGGGTCGCGAAGTACCCGACCGACCGGCGCCTGAAGCTCGACCTCGGTCGTGTGCTCATCGAGCTCGATCGCCACGAGGACGCGATGGCGTGCTTCCAGGAGTGCAAGGACGAGCCGAAGTTCCGCGTCGAGGCGGCCCATCGGCTCGGCAACTGCTTCGCGCGAAGCGGCTGGCATCCCGAGGCGATCAGCGAGTACCGCGAGGCGCTCGAGCATCTCGATGCGACCGAACGGGATCGCGAGCTTCCGCTTCGCTACGACCTGATGCTCTCGCTGATTGCGCTGGCTCGCGACGAGAAGAGCGTGCAGCACGCCCGCGAGGCCGCGGAGATCTGCTCGCAGATCCTGCGGAAGGACATCTCCTTCCGAGACATCCGCGATCGCCGCAAGGAGATCGACTCGATCACCAAGGAGCTCTCCGGCGGCTGAGCCCCAGGCCGACCCGGAGGCGAACCCGATGCCCACCGCCGCCGCGATCGGCGTCATCCCCGCCCGGCTCGGCTCGACGCGGTTCCCCGGCAAGGCCCTCGCGGCGGAGACCGGGCTGCCGGTCGTCGTCCACGTGCTCGAGCAGGCTCGCCGCGCGGCGAAGCTCGAACGGGTGCTCGTGGCGGCTCCCGACGAGGCGATCCTCGAGGCGGTGCGTCGCCACGGCGGCGAGGCGGTGCTCACGCGGGAGGACCATCCCAACGGCACCAGCCGGATCGCCGAGGCGATCGAGCGCCTGCTGCCCGACGGCGATCCGCAGACGATCGTCGTCAACATTCAGGGCGACGAGCCGCTGATCGATCCGAGCCACATCGATCTCGCGGTCGAGCTGCTCGAACGGGACCGCGAAGCGGGCATCTCGACGCTGGCCTGCCCCTTCGGCGAGGCGGAGGACCCGGCGGATCCGAATCTGGTGAAGGCGGTCGTGGGCGCGTCGGGCCGGGCGCTCTACTTCAGCCGCGCGTGCGTCCCCTTCCATCGCGATGCGGCCGACCCGCCCCCGCGGCGGCTCCGCCATCTGGGGCTCTACGCCTACCGCCGAGCCTCCCTGCTTCGCCTTGCCGCCCTGCCGGAGTCGCCGCTCGAACGCTCCGAGCGGCTCGAGCAGCTCCGGGCGCTCGAGCACGGCATCGCGATCGCGGTGGGCGAGGTCTCCGGAGCCGAAGGCGGCATCGACACGCCCGAGCAGTACGCGCGATTCGTCGCGCGATGGCGGGCGATGCGCGGCGCCTGACGCGGAGAACCGCGAAGCCGCTCGTCCGCGGTGCGTCGGGCGCGGTATTCTCCGACATGCCCTCCAACGCTCCGCTCGACCCCGATTCCGCTGGTGACGAAGCCTTCCTGTCCCGCTTCTCACGCTCGGAGGAGAGCAGCGAGTGGTACAGCCCGATCCCGCCGGGCTACGTCAAGGGCCGCACCAAGTACGTCGTGGTGATCGGCACGGTGATGAGCGGGCTCGGCAAGGGCATCTTCAGCTCGTCCCTCGCGAAGCTCATGCAGGACAAGGGGCTCTCCGTCGCGCCGCTCAAGATGGAGGGCTACCTGAACATCGATTCGGGCACGCTCAACCCGTACCGCCATGGCGAGGTGTTCGTGCTCGACGACGGGCTCGAGACCGACATGGATCTCGGCACCTACGAGCGGATCCTCGATCAGGATCTCACGCGGCGGAACTACATGACCGCCGGCCAGGTCTACACCGAGATCCTCGAGCGCGAGCGTCGCGGCGGATACCTCGGACGCGACGTGCAGATGATCCCGCACGTGACGGGCGCGGTGAAGCATCGGCTGCGCGAGCTCGCGGTGAAGGGCATCGGCAACGGTCGCCCCGCGGACGTCGTGTTCGTCGAGGTCGGCGGCACCGCGGGCGACTACGAGAACGGCTTCTACATCGAGGCGCTGCGCGA
>JBMTTG010000039.1:0-15262 GCA_049449095.1 Phycisphaerales bacterium
GAGCCCGACCTCGATCACGGCGGATGGTTCGAGCACGTCGACGATCACGGTGCAGCTGAAGGACCAGTACGGCAACGACCTGTCCTCGTCGGGCGGAACAGTGGCGCTGTCGACGACCGCCGGCTCCCTGAGCGGTGTGACGGATGTGGGCGACGGCACCTCCACCGCCACGCTGACCTCGAGCACGACTTCGGGCACGGCGACGGTGACGGGCACGCTCGATTCGGCGGCGATCGCCGACGACGCTTCCGTGGCCTTCGTCGCCGGCCCGGCCACGAAGCTTGCGATCACGACCCAGCCGGTCGGCGGCGCGAGCGGAAGCCTGCTCGCGACGCAGCCGGTGGTCGTCGTGCAGGACGCCAACGGCAACACCGTGACCACCGACTCGACCACGCAGATCGCGGTGGCGATCCAGTCCGGCACCGGCGGCTCGCTCGGCGGCACCACCACCATCACGGTCTCGGGTGGCGTCGCCACCTTCACGAACCTCGCCCTGACCGGCACGGCCGGCGTCGACTACGTGCTGCGGTTCACCGCATCGCCCGGTCTGACCTCCGTCGACTCGAGCAATCTCCAGGTCACTGGGCCGACCGCGTGCGGATCGTTCGTTCTGGGCTCCACCCTTCGCGAGGTCACGGCAGGCGGCGCGGTCTCGGCGGTGGCGGTGAGCACCGATGCGAACTGCGCGTGGACGGCGGTGTCGTCGCAACCGTGGCTCGTGGTGACCTCCGGCGCCTCGGGGACCGGCGACGGCGAGGTGTCCTTCAGCGTCGCGGCCAACGGCACCAACGCGAACCGCACCGCGACCATCACCGTGACCAACGCGCTGTCGAGCGAGACCTTCACGGTGAACCAGAGCCGGCAATCCCTGCCGGCGGCGTGGGGGCTGGCCAAGTACGGACTCAACTCGATCCCCGCCTCGATCGGACTGTCGACGGTCTCCATGGTGGCGGCGAATCGCCGCGACAACATCGCGGTGCTTCAGGATGGCACGGTCGCGGTGTGGGGCTTCGGTGGTGACGGCCAAGACGACGTTCCGGCGACGCTGCTCGATCCGACGACTGCGAACGTCATCCAGGTCTCCGCGGGGCCGCGCCACATGGCGGCGTTGCAGTCCGACGGCACGGTGGTCTGCTGGGGTCGGAACTTCGACGGCGAGTGCAATGTGCCGGTCGGGCTGGTCGCGATCTCGGTGTCGGCCGGCCGCGCCCACACGCTGGCGGTTCGGAGCGACGGCACCGTCGCGGCGTGGGGCCGAAACCAGGTCGGGCAGTGCCACGTGCCGGCAGGGCTCTCCAACGTGATCGCGGTCGCCGCAGGCGACTGGCACAGCGTGGCGCTCAAGTCAGACGGCACCGTCGTCGCCTGGGGCGACAACTCGTTCGGGCAGACCAACGTTCCGGCCTCGCTCGCCAATCCCGGCGCGACCGTCGCGAAGATCGCGGCGGGACGGAACCACACCCTCGCGCTGCGAAGCGATCGCACGATCGAAGCCTGGGGCGACAACCGGCAGGGCCAGTGCACGGTGCGGGCCAATCTGCAGAATCCTGCCACCGCGAACGTGATCGCGATCTCGGGTGGACGGACCTCGAGCGCGATCCTGCAGGCCGACGGCACGATCGTCTACCTCGGCATCACGCCGTTTGGATCCGGAACGACGCCCGCCGGTCTCGGTCTGCCCACGGGGATCGCCGCCGGCGACGATGTGACGATCGTGATCGTGCCGCCGTCCACGGCGCCGCCCAACAACGCGGGCGGGGCGCTCGGCGGTGGCTCGGTCGGCGCGACGCTGCTGGTGCCCGAGCAGTTCGCGACGATCGGCGAGGCGGTGGCCGCCGCCGGCTCCGAGTCGACGATCCTCGTCGGGCCCGGTGTCTACCGCGAGCGCATCGACCTTGGGGATCGCGGGCTGCAACTCGTGTCGATCGGGGGTGCCGGCGAAACGGTGCTCGATGCCCGTGGCCATGAGGGATCCGCGATCACGATCACGCCCGCGGGCGACGCGACGACGGGCCTTGTGACCCGCGTGGTCGGCTTCACGATCCGCGGTGGCGAGGCCGAGTTGGGCGGCGGCGTGCGCATCGACCGGGCGGTCGCGGAGATCGTCGAGTGCCACGTGCTCGAGAACGGCGCGGGGTCGGGTGGAGGGGTCGCGGTCTCCTTCGGCGATCTTCTCGTCGAGGATTGCCTGGTCGAAGGCAACTGGGCGCAGGCGCTCGGCGGCGGCCTGCATGCGGCCGCCTCGAGCGTGATGCTCTCCAACTCGGCGATCGTGGGGAACCTCGCCGGCGACGCGGGCGGCGGCGTGTGGGCCGATGCGGAATCCATCGTGCTCGGTGAAGCGCTTCGCCTGTGCGGCAACCTGCCCAACGAGGCGGCCTTCGAGGGCGACGCGTTCGAGATGCCGCCGCACCCATGCCCGGTCAGGGGCGACCTCGACGGCGACGGAGTCGTGGGTCCGGACGATCTCTCGCGGCTGCTTGCGGCGTGGGGGATGTGCGAGCAGTGCGAGGCCGATCTCGATGGCGACGGCGAGGTGGACGGTTCCGACCTTGTGTTGCTGATGGCGGCGTGGATGGCGGCAGCAGGAGGTGGCGCATGAGCGAGATGCAGGACATGGTCAAGGTTCGACTGGACGAACTCGCGGTGACGCCGACCGTGTCTCGGCTCGCTCGCCTCGCGGCGTATACAGCCGCGGCCGCCGGCGCGACCTCCGCGGGTGCCGCGATCTATTCGCAGACCGGCCTTTCGATCGACGTCGGTTTCGTCGGCGGTGGGAGCAATGCGGTGAACAACACCGTCGCGATCACCGGCGCGGGCGGGGCGACGGCGCTCACCTTGAACGGCGTCGCCAACTACTCGGCAACGGGCATGAACTTCAGGCGTTGGGCTGGCGTCACCGGCGCCGGCGCCGCATTTCGCACGGTCTCCCAGAGCGCGAGCGTCGGCAACATCGCCGGCGGGCTCCCGGTCGCCTACGGCGCCAACTGGGGTGCACCGGGCCGCAGTTCGACGGAGTTCGCCGATTGGCGCGCCTTCGGCACCGGCGCGCCGGGCGGGCTGAACTTCTCCACGTCGGCATGGTCTGACTTCCAGCAGGCCGGCGACGGCAGCACCTGGTACCTGCTCTTCCGCTTCACGCAGTCGAGTCAGGCCGTCTACGGCTGGCTCGCCTTCACCGCCACGATCGAAGGCTTCGGCGGGTCGAGCAGCAACTTCATCCGGATCACCGGCTGGGGCTGGGATGACACCGGCGCCTTGATCGGTGCGGGTTTCACGGGCTCGGCCATTCCTGGCGGCGGAGCGCTCGCGGCGCTGGCGGCGGGTGCGGTTGGGCTTCGCAGCCGGCGACGCCAACGCTGAGCGATCGCCTTCAACCCCAGAACGACAGCAGCAGGGTGAGATCGGCGCCGTCGACGAGTCCGTTGCCGTCGAGGTCGGCGATGCCGCCCGAGGTGCCCCATGCCGAGAGCAGGATCGCCAGATCGGCGCCGCCGACCGTGCAGTCGCCATCGAGGTCGGCGATCGGGCAGCCGCACTCGGCGGCGAGCAGATAGCGGCGCTCGAAGGGCGGATCGGGCGGCGGCGGATCCTCGGGTGAAGGCGGGTTCTCCGGATCGATCTCGTCGCAGGCGAACGCGCGACGGAACTCCGCCCGGACGGTGCCGCCCGAGACGACGACCGCGAGCGTCGGATCGCCTCGCCAAGCAGGATCGATCTCGATCGCGGCCTCGAGGCAGGGATCGGTGGACGCCTCGGCGAGGATCTCGATCGAGTCCTCGCACGCCCCGCGGACGAGCTGGACGAACGCCGGGAACTCCGGCCGGATCGAGACCGACGCCACGCCCTCCGCGACGCGGAACCAGTCGACGTCGCGGGGCAGGTTGCTCGTCCACTTGCCCGCGATCGATTCGCCGCAGGCGATCGTGGCGAACACCGGCTCGTCGAGATTGCAGCCGTCGTTGAGGCGTTGGTAGCAGGGCTCGTTCTCGGCGATGGCGGTGGCCGGGATCTCGATGGCGCAGGGCGCGAGGTCGCACAGCGCCGCTCGCTCGGCGCAGAGGCCGTCCCACGAGGTGAAGCAGCAGAACGGATCGAGCCGGCAGACGAAGTCGCAGCACTCCTCGCGTTCGCATCCGGCGTTCTCGTGCGGCTCCTCGCACGGACCGGGGTTGGGGCAGGCGATGCCCACACAGAGTTCCGTCGCGGTCGCGACGCAGAACTCGTCCCACGACGCGTCGCAGCAGAGCGCATCGAACTCGCAGACCAGTTCGCAGCAGGCGGTCTGGATGCATCCGCCGCCTTCGTGCGGGGTGTAGCAGTCGCCTTCGGCGGGGCACTGCGCGGAGGCGCGGATCGAAAACGCGCCGGCGAGGAACGCCGTCAGCAGGCGAAGGGCCGTGGGGCGGAGGGCGATCATCGGGATCCCTCCCCGCGTCGATCGCCGAGACCGTCGCCGTCCCACTCCGACAGTTCGATGGCGAGGTCGGCCGCGTCGAGGCGTCCGTCGCGGTTGCGATCGGCGATCGGCTCGATCGGCGAGCTCGGCGTCGAGGGCCGAGCCGCCGGCGCGACGCGAGGATCGCCGCCGAGTCGAGCGCCCTTGCCCGTTTCCGCCGCGAGTCCTGCGAGTCCGCCTTCGCCGCTGCGGTTCCGGAAGAGCTGCAGGGTGTGCGTCGCGATGTCGAGCGCCGCGAGATCGACACGACCGTCACGGTCGAAGTCGATCGGAAGCAGGTCACGGAAGAACCCGCCCTCGAAGATCGGCACCGGCGGGAAGGCGTAGGTCAGTTCGCCCTCGGGAAGGCCCGTCGATTCGTTCCGAAGCACCGTGAGCATGCCCGGCAACGCCATGCCCGCGACGAGATCGACCCGGCCGTCGGCGTCGAAGTCCGCGGCGGTCGCGCACCAGGCGAATCCAATGAACGAGGTGGTGACGACGCTGCGATCGAGGAGATCGCCGGTGCCGTCGTTGCGGTAGAGGACCACCGCCTGCGGCAGGCCGAGCAGGATCGTCGGCGTGAGGGCATCGAGATCGCCGTCGCCATCGAGATCGACGAGGTCGGCGGTGGTGATCGCCGTGCGCTGGTCGCCGACGAGCGGGGTGCGGATGCCGATGGGGTTCGGCACCGCCATCGAGCCCGCATCGAACCGCAGGACCTGCAGACGCCCGTTGCCGATCGTCGGCACGACGAGTTCGGGGCGGCCGTCGCCGTCGAGGTCGCCGGCATGCGTTTCCTGCGGATAGCAGATCGCGCGGCTCTCGCGACCGATGGTGCGGTGCTCGATCGTCTCGAGGCCGCCCGCCGCGATCCGAAGCGTGGAGATCGATCCCGACCCGTAGTTGACGGCCGCGAGATCCGGGTCGCCGTCGCCGTCGAAATCGCCCAGCACGACATCGCGCGGCTCGCGCTCGAGCGGCGTGAACTCTGGCGGCCCCCCCCCCCCCCCGCCGAGGCCTCGAAGGGTGACGAGCTTGCCCAACTGGGTACGCGCCGCGAGGAGGAGATCCGCGACGCCGTCGCCATCGAGGTCCTGCACGAGGCCGTCGTCCGTGGGAACGCCGAGTTCGATCGCTTCCGGAAGCGCGAACCCGCCTGCAGCGTTCGCGCGGAGGAGATACAGCAGACCATCGGTCGAACGCCCCGTGATCGTGAGATCGACAAGGCCGTCGCCGTTGAGGTCGCCCGGGACGAGCGAGGTGGGAATGTGCTCGGTCGGCAGCACGATCGAGATGGGCGGATCGAAGACGATCTGCGCCGAGGCGTCCGTGTGGCAGATCGCGACGCCCAGGAGACCCACGGTCGCGAGCGAACGGGCGGTGGCGGCAGGAGTGGCGTTCACGGCGGCGCCGAAAGGGTGCATCGATCTAGGACGCTCGCGGCAGGCGAGGAGTTCGCCAGCGAACGCGGCGACGGATGAAGAGTACGAGCCGCCCGGGGCGAGGCGTCGCATCCCGCGCGGATTTGGTTGGTTTGTCGCCTCGGATCGAGAACCCGGTGGAACACCGGAGCCGGCGATCCCCGAACTGCTCTTCTTGCCCGATCCGCGTCTTGCCCGGGGCGTGGCCCCATTCCGGTGCTAGGTTCCGATTCCGGGACCGCGTCCCCCTTCCCGCCCTCGAGAACGCTCGCATGACACGCTCCTCCGTTCGACGCCGCCGACTCGCCCTCCTCCTCGGCGGCACGAGCGCCCTGACGATCGCGTCCGGCGTTCTGGCCCAGCAGTTCCAGCAGCAGACGACCACCCGCTTCCCGGTCCAGGCCGAGTACACCAATCAGGCGACCTTCGGCGACCTCGACGGCGACGGCGACCTCGACATCGTCTTCGCGAACGGACAGGGGTACTCGTCGCTCGGGGCGCTGCTCAAGCCCCGCATCTATGTGAACGACGGCACGGGCGTCTTCGCCGACGAGACCGATGCCCGCGCCGCCGGCGTGACCGGCTGCTTCCGCGGCGTCGAGCTCGGCGACTGCGATGGCGACGGCGATCTCGACATGGTGCTTGCGCAGGACTTCTTCCGGAAGCCCAAGCTGCTTCTCAACGACGGCACCGGCGTCTTCACCGACGCGAGCGACCGTCTGCCCGACGCGAACCTCTCGAGCGCAAGAGCCCAGTTCGGCGACATCGACGACGACGGCGACCTCGATCTCGTGTTCAACCACAGCGGGACGAGCAGCCGCTTCGGCGCCAACGGCGCCCCGAGGCTCTATCTCAACGACGGGACCGGCCACTACAGCGACGCGAGCGCCGAGCGCATCCCGACCGCGATCATTCCCGACCAGCAGGACATCCTCTTCTTCGACATGGATCTCGACCTCGATCTCGACCTGCACGTCGCGACGCGATCGAGTTCCAACGGCGGTAGCCAGATCTGGCGCAACGAGGGCGGCGTCTTCGTGCGAATCTCCGGCGTGCCGACGGACTTCTCGACCTACTCCTACGACGCGGGCGACTGCGACGGCGACGGCGATCTCGACCTGATCGGCGCGAACGCCGACTCGAGCAACCGGGAGATGCTGCTGCGGAACTTCAACGGAGACGGATCCATCTGGCAGAAGATCTCCTCGCAGATCACGCCGAACCCCTCCGTCGACGACAACGACACCAAGTTCCTCGACCTCGACAACGACGGCGATCTCGACCTGATCGTGGCGGTCCTCGGCGGCACCCGCGAGCGGGTGTACGTGAACTCCGGCAACTGCACCTTCGTCGAGAACACCTCGCTCATCTCCTCGCAGTCGGACTCCTCGCTCGACGTGATGGTGGGCGACCTGACCGGCGACGGTCGGCTCGACATCGTGACGGCGCAGGGTGAGAGCGGGAACTTCCAGAACCGGATCTACGTCAACGTGAACGGCCCCGTCGACACGCTGTCCCCGCGAGTGCTGGCGATGGACGAGGCCGCGCCGGCGAAGGGCGATCTCCCCGGGCCGCAACGGGTCCGGGCGCTCGTGGTCGACGACATGACGAGCGATCGAGGCTTCTTCGCCTTGAAGATGGAACTGCGGTTCACCGTGGGCGGGGGCAAGGAGCAGTCCGTCGACATGGCTTGGGTCGGCAACAGCCTGTGGCGAGGCGTGCTGCCGGAGTTCCCGCCGTGCAGCGAGGTGGTCTACTGGGTCATCGCCGAGGATCTCGCCGGCAACGCCGGTCAGAGCAAGGCCGTCGCCTACGTCTCCCCCGGCGAGTGCGGCGGCAACCCGGCGGATCTCGATGGCGACGGTTCGGTGGGCGGCGCGGATCTCGCGATCGTGCTCGCGGCCTGGGGCTCGAAGGGCGGCCCCGCGGATCTCGACGGCGACGGCACGGTGGGCGGCGCAGATCTCGCGATGGTGCTCGCGGCCTGGGGCGGCTGAGCGACCTCAGCCCGCAGCCGAATCCTCGCCTTGACTTCGCCGCCGCCTCCGCCTTCGCGGCTTCGGCTCGGCTTCCGGTGGAAGTTCGATCCCCGCCCGCAACTCGCGCATGAACTCGCCAAGGATCGTGTCGCGCCACGTGCCGGGCTTGAACGGCGACTCCCGCGACGGCACCTCGGCGCCCTTCATGGGGCGGTCGAATCGATGGGCGACTTCTCGGCAGAACCAGCTCGTGAACTCCGCGCGGCTGATGACCAGTTCCGTCGCGAGCCCAAGCTCGAGGCAGCGGGCCGGAACCTGCGGCCAGGCGCGGTCGACCTCGGTGCGGATCGCCCGCTTGCCCATCGCGTCGGCGATCGCATCGGGCTCGACGGGGTTGGCGATGCCGCGAGCGACCGCCGCGACGAGTTGGTCGGCGCACTGCTCGCGGGTACGGCCGGGGATTCCCTTCACGCGGCGCAGCGCGTCGGCGTCCTCGGGCCGGGCGCGGGCGATGTCGGCGACCGCGGCGTCGGGCAGCGCCGCCCGCGGCGGCACGTCGTGCACGCGGGCGATCGCCTGCCGCTCGAGGACGAGCTCGGTGATGATCGACCGGTTGACGAGCCCCACGAGGTCGGCGCGGGCGATGCGCTTCACCTGCGCGCGGGGATCGAAGGGCGCGTCGGCGAGCCTTGCCGCCGACTCCTCGATCGCCCAGGCGAGCCGGTCGCGAGACTCGAGCGCCTCGGCGAGGCGATCCCACAGGAGCGGCAGGTAGCGCACGTCGTCGGCGGCGTAGAGCAGCTGCGTGTGCGAGAGCGGGCGGGCGTCCCACTCGGTGAAGGTGTGCGCCTTGCCGGGGCGATGCCCGGCGAGGGCCTCGAGCACCGTCGCGAGGCTCGCCGGCCACGCGAGCCCGACCATGGCCGCGGCGACCTGCGTGTCGACGACCCGCTGCGGCTCGCGCTCGCGCGCGAGGCGGATCGCCTCGACGTCGTGGAAGCCCGCATGCACGAGCGTGATCGTGTTGGGCGAGGCGATCGCGTCGTAGAGGTCGCGCAGCGACTCGATCTCGCCGCGGGCTTCGAGCGCGAGCGGATCGACGAGCGCCACCTCGCGGTCGGTCGCGACCTGCACCAGGCAGACCCGCGGGCGATAGGTCTCCTCGCCGATGAACTCGGTGTCGAAGCCCACGAGCGAGGCCTCGCGCAGCCGCGCCGCGAGTGCCGCAACACCCGCGGCGGTGTCGACGAGGGTCGGTTCGCCTTGCGGCACGCGGGGATGCTCGAGGATTGGCGGGGGCTGCTCGCCCTCGGCGCCGTCGGCCTGCCGGTGCCAAGCAGCTCGCTTGCGGCGCCGGTGGCTCGGCGCAGATGGGGACGGAGGTTTCGGATCGCTCATGGGGTGGCCGTGGAACCTCGCGGAGCGTAACAGCGGCAAGGCGAGTCCCTACCATGACCTCGCGACGGCCGAGCGAGCGCGAGCAGCCGGTGGAGCGGCGCGCAGGGGTCGGCGGATTCGGAGGTGTCCATGGGTTCGACCGGTTCGACGGGTCTGATGCTCCTGCTGTTGGTCGGTGCGGCGGGCCTCGTCCTGCTCGTCGCGATCTTCTGGGGGATCGGCGTCTACAACCGTCTGCAACGGCTCCGCATCCGCTCGCGCGGCGCGTGGTCGGACATCGATGTGCAGCTCAAGCGACGCCACGACCTGATCCCGAACCTCGTCGAGACGGTGAAGGGCTACGCCACGCACGAGAAGGAGACGCTCGAGGCGGTGATGACGGCTCGGAGCGGCGCGATGTCGGCCCGCGGGCCCGCGGAGTCCGGCGCCGCCGAGGGCATGCTCACCGCGGCGCTGGGTCGTCTCTTCGCGGTGGCCGAGGCGTATCCGGACCTCAAGGCGAACCAGAACTTCCTGCAGCTGCAGCAGGAGCTCGGGCAGACCGAGAATGCGATCGGCTTCAGCCGGCAGAGCTACAACCGCACGGTCGGCGACTACAACGAGCAGATCGCGGTCTTCCCGGCGAGCATCGTGGCGGGGCTCTTCAACTTCGAGCCCGGCGACTTCTTCGAGGTCGCCGATGCGGCGCAGCGGGAGGCGCCGAAGGTCAGTTTCTAGGAGAGTTCCCGAGCGGGAGGTCCCGCCGCGGCGAAGGAGCGCCCGAGCATGTCACGAGATCGCGTCGTGTCGACCGCCGAGGAGACGCCGCAGGAGGAGAGCGCGAATGTGGCGCTTCGTCCCGCGCGGATCGCGGAGTACATCGGGCAGCCCGAGCTCATCGAGCGGCTCTCGATCGCCCTCGAGGCCGTGCAGGGGCGCGGCGAGCCGATGGAGCACGTGCTGCTGCACGGCCCTCCGGGTCTCGGCAAGACCACGCTCGCGCACGTCATCGCCAACGAGATGGGGTCGCGGGCCTACGTGACGAGCGGTCCGGCGCTCACCAAGGGCGGCGACCTCATCGGGACGCTCACGCGGCTCGAGCCGCGGGATGTGCTCTTCATCGACGAGATCCACCGGCTTCCGGTGGCGGTCGAGGAGTACATCTACCCCGCGATGGAGGACTTCCGCGTCGACTTCACCGTCGACAGCGGGCTGCATGCCCGGACGGTCACCATCAACCTGCAGCCCTTCACGCTGATCGGGGCGACCACCCGCGCGGGCCTGCTGACCCAGCCGCTCCGAAGCCGCTTCGGCATCGCGCACCATCTGGGCTTCTACGGCGTCGACGACCTTTCGACGATCCTTCGCCGCGCGGCGAAGCTCCTCGGCATCGCCCCGCCGGCGGAGGTCGAGCGGCTGATCGCCGAACGGAGCCGCGGCACGCCGCGCATCGCGCTGCGGCTGCTGCGGCGCGTGCGCGACTTCGCGCAGGTCCGCGCCGGCGGCACCCTCGATGTGGACGTCGTCGAGGCGGCGCTCTCGCTCGAGGGGATCGATCGGCTCGGGCTCGACGAGCTCGACCGCAAGTACCTCCGCACGCTCGCGGGGGTCTACGAAGGCGGTCCTGCGGGTCTCGAGGCGATCGCCGCGAGCATGGGCGACGACGCCGCGACGCTCGAGGACCTCGTCGAGCCGTACCTGCTGCAGCTGGGGTTCCTCGCCCGCACGCGGCAGGGCCGCATGCTCACGCCGGCGGCGAAGGAGCATCTGGGACTGCCGGCGGCGGACGCAGCGGGCGATCTCTTCTGACTGCGGGGCGCCCGGCGGTCACTGCCCGAAGTCGGCGATGCCGCGCGGGGTGGTGCGGGTGACGCCGGGGATCGAGAAGTTGACCGAGACCGCGACCTCGTCGAGGACGAGGTCGTAGCCGCCGCTGAAGACGAGATTGAAGTCGGGGAAGGAGCGTTCGAGGCTGCCGCTGATCGCGCGGAACTCGCCTCGGCGCACGTCGTACTGCGGGCTGAAGATCACCGCGTACTTGCGGCTGAGCTGGTAGGTCAGGCCGCCCTGCAGCAGTTCCGTCTGGTCGGGCGCGAGGTAGCGGTACTCGAGGAAGCTCGAGACCTGCGGCGAGTGCCGCATCGAGAAGCCGACGGTGCCGAGGGCGAGGTTCTCGAGGAAGCCGCTCGTGGTGATGAGGTCGCGATCCTCGAGCATGTAGATCGCGCGCCCGGCGATCGTGAAGGTGTCGCTCACCTCCCACGAGGCGGATCCGTAGACGTGGCTTCCCCATTGGCTCAGTTCGGGACGCCACTCGAAGAAGCGGGGAATCGGGCTCTGCGCGTAGCGCTGCGCGGTGACGGAGTTGGTCAGGTCGGGCTGGAAGTTGTCGTCGCTCGGGTTGAACGCGGCGCCGAGGTCGATGGTCAGGAAGTCGACGCTGCGCCAGTTGCCCGGTCCGCCGCGCTGGGTCTGGAAGCGCTGGCGAAGTCCCACCGCGGCGACGGTCGCGCCGCTGGCGCCTTCGATCGTCTGGTCGTAGACCGGCAGCGGGCTGTCGGAGAGCGAGTCGTAGCCGTACCAGAGCGTGGCGTAGGGCTCGACGACGTGCCGGACCCGGTTGATGTCGAAGAAGCGGCTGCGGAGGTCGTCGCCCACGCGGGTGAAGGTCGCGCTCATCCTCGCACCCACGCCGCCGATGAAGCGGATGGTGTTGAAGTCGGGCGAGTAGTTGCGCAGGAACTCGCCGCCGAGGTAGCCCGAGAGCTGCAGCGACGCGAACGGGACCACCTTGAGCGGACCCCAGGCGACGGGCAGGGCGAGTTCCTGCCGCGTGTTGAACCGCATCACCTCGTCCTGGCTGTAGCCCGCGGCGTCGTAGAGGTCCTGCACCGCGATGTTGCGGTTGTTGGTGGCGAAGGTCTGCGGACGCACGCCGAGCGACTGCGCGGTGCCGGAGGTGATCACGAGGCGCATGTAGTCGTAGCGGTACTCGCTCGACCAGGTCAGGAGATCCGAGAAGAGGCTGTCGCCGACGCGGGTGTAGTTGACCGAGGGGAATCGGTCGACCGCGTAGCCGCGGCTCGCGATGAGCCACGAGTTCGAGAGGAAGTCGTTGACGTCGTACTTGAGGTAGGCGTCGAGCGACGTGTTCTCCGAGATCCAGTTGAAGCCGAGCGACGTCTCGTACTCGCGGCGGACCTCGTAGTCGACGCGCCGCCAGGTGGTGATGTAGCTCTCGTCGCTGATCCAGGCGACCTGCCCCCGCAGAGTCATGTCCGCGGAGAGCTCGGTCATGAAGTCGGCGGTCGCGAGGCCGCGGAAGCCCGCGTCGGTGTCCTGCGTGATGCCGGCGTCGGTCCTGTCCTGCCCGGCGGACTGGTAGAGCCCGTAGAGGTCGAGGTTCGCGATCGTGGTGTTGTCGCGCCACCGCATCGTGGTGCCGAGGCCGGCGCCTCGCGCCGTGTAGCCGTCGATGTTCAGGTCCGCCTCGAGTTCGTCGGGGGCCTCGAGGCCGAGCAGCGACATGAGGTCCCACCGCGTCTCGATCTCGACGCCGCGGTCGTTCTCGTAGCCCACCCGCGCCGAGCGAAGCGGGATCCGCTCGGGCCGGCCGGAGAAGCCCGGCCAGTAGAAGAGCGGGACGCCGCCGGCGCGGACCGTTGCGTGCTCGCCCTCGACGAAGACGCCGTCGGGCCGCTCGGTGACGGTGAACTCCTTCATGCCGAGCGAGAGGTGGGGCGTGAAGAACTCGCTCGTCGAGACGATCGCCTCGGAGGCCTTCCATTGATTGGCCGCGACCTGCCGCATCTCCTCGGCCCGGGCGTAGACCGGAAGCGTCTCGCGCAGCCGCACGTAGGTGCGAAGCACCGCGTCGATCGCGAGGGCCTGGTTGTTGGGGAGGTCGTAGTAGATCTTCTCGGCGCGGAGGGTGATCTCGCCGTCGGTCGCGACCACGCCGCCCTCGAGGTAGATCCCCTTCACCGAACTCACGTCGATCGTCGCGGCGCCCTCGCGCATCGACTCCATCGCGCCCTCGGCGGTGAAGATCACCGCGCGCTCCGCGGTCATCTCGAGGCGCTTCTCGTCGGAGCGGTCCGCGGGCGCGTACTCCACGGTCACGCCGCGCTCGGCGACGATCGCGTCGTCGGAGGGTTCGATGGTGGTGACGCCGGCGGTGAAGGCGATGACGCCGCCGGGCTTGAAGATCGGGACGTTCTCGAGGTCGGGCCGCGGAAGCAGCACGTCGCGGGGAAGGTCGGGGAACGCGGCTTCGGGCGGCGGGATCGGCCCGCCGACCACGAGCTCGGCTTCCGTCTGATCGGGCCGATCGAGGGTCGGCCGCGCCGCGAGCGGCGGGGGACTCGCCAGAAGCCGCTTGAGGTATTCCGCGAGGCGCCGCTCGGCGGCGACGAGCACCGGCGACCGCGGCGCCGCGGCGCGGTCGAGGTTCGCGGTCCCGAGGGTCACCGGACCGATCGCGCTTCCGGTGACGAGCAGATCCCGGCCTCCGGCGGTCAGGCCGGCGCGCTGGGTGGGCTCGCGGACCTCGTCGAAGTAGATCGCGAACTGGGTGATCTCGCCCTGCGCCGAGGGCAGCCGGTTGATCCAGACCACCGCCTCGTCGGCCCGGAAGCGATAGCTCCCGAACTCGATCGCCACCTCGCCCTCGACGACGAGCCGCTGGGTGTCGTCGACCGACCATGCCCACGCGCGGTGCCCGCGGATCGAGAGCTCGTGCTCGAGCGGGGTGACCGGCAGCACGAAGCCTCCAAGCGCCTGCCCGGAGATCGTGGTGCGGACGACGCCGGACTCGGCGCCCTGCCGGGCGAAGACCCCCGAGACGACGGTCAGGGCGAGTGCCGTGGCGAGGCCTGCGTGGACAAGCGTCCGGACTGGACGAAGCCTTCGGATCGATCGCCGCGGGAGGAGCACGACGCGGAGGATACCGGGCGCGATCAGCGGCGATAGGCGACGGGTCGGTTGGCCAACGCCGTGATCTCGCGCACCGCGATCATGCTTGCGACGCCGATCGCCGCGAAGGCCGCGATGCCGAGCGCATCCTTCGGCAGATCGAGCGCGAGCAGCCACGCCACCGCGTAGACGCATGGCCAGAGGCTTCCGTAGCGGCGAAGCTTCTCCGCCGCGGAGGCCCGATCGAGATGCTGGGTCTTGCGGCGGACGAGCCAGACGAAGAGGACCACCGCCAGCACCGGCCAGGCCATGCCGCCCGCGGTGAGGCTCTTCGGCCAGAAGCCGCCGTCGCCGGCCTGCCACCATCCGAAGACGAGGATCACCACCGACCACGCGAGCCAGCCCGCCGCGAGCGCCGCGACCGCGCGGGGCGTGAGCGGCGGCCGCTTCTCCTCGAGCAGGTAGAGCGCCGCCGCGACCGCGGTCGCGTGGGTCATCGCGAGCCAGAGCGGAAGCGTGAAGGTGAGCTGATGGTTCGGGATCAGCATGTGCACCGCGTGCACGAGTCCGATGACGAGGAGCCCGACCGAGGGGATGTGCTTCGCCGCGGCGTCGTAGAAGAGGATGCCCGCGGCGGCGAGGGCGGTGAGCACGATGCCGGCGGTGCCGAAGACCGCCGAGGCGACCATCGCGATGAGCAGCGAACCGAGCGTCACGACCACCGCCTGCCCGGCGCGGACGCGGCCGGCGGGGATCGGCCGATTCGGGCTGAACGCGCTGTCGTGCCGGGCGTCGAGCAGGTCGTTGAGTGCGCCGCCGAAGCCGAAGAGCCCGATCGCGACCACCGCGCCCACGAGCAGCACGCCCGAAAGCGGGAGTTCCGAGGTCCGCAGGTAGCCGTACTGATCGCTCGCCCGGGTGATCAGGATGATGAGCCACAGATCGGCGATCGCGCCGAAGGCCATCGTCAGCCTCGTGAGCTGGATGGCGGTGAGCATGCGGAGCACGATGCGCTTCACGGGGCGGAAGAATAGGAGAGAGGAGTCGGAAGAGAGAAGAGAGGAGAGAGGAGAGAGGAGACGGACCTCGTCCCGCCTCCCGCATCAGGTGCAGCGCTTCGCCCTCCGGGC
>JBMTTG010000040.1:0-15235 GCA_049449095.1 Phycisphaerales bacterium
GGGCGATGGTGCGGGAGTACATCCTCGACTCGATGGAGTTCTGGCTGCGGCAATACCGCATCGACGGCTTCCGCATCGATCTGCTTGGAACGCACACGCCCGAGACCGCCGAGGCGATCGTCGAACGGGTTCGTGGCGTCCGCCCCGATGCGACCCTCTACGGTGAACCGTGGACCGGTGGGGGACCGATCCGCTTCGGCAAGGGCAGTCAGCGCGGCATGAGCCTCGCGGTCTTCAACGACCACTTCCGGAACGCCTTGCGCGGCGATCTCGACGGCGACGCCTCGGGCTTCGCGAACGGGCCGGGCGGCGATCGGGCGGCGGTCCTTCGCGGCGCGATGGGGGCGATCGACGACTTCGCCCGCGAACCGATCGAGACGGTGAACTACGTCTCCGCGCACGACAACCTGTCGCTGCTCGACAAGATCGCGAAGGCGGCGCCGGACGCCGATCCGGCCACGGTCGCTGCGATGCAGAAGCTCTCTCTCGGCCTGGTGCTGGTCGCCCAGGGCATTCCCTTCCTCGAGGGCGGCAGCGAGATCTGCCGGACCAAGGGCGGCGACCACAACAGCTACGTCTCGGGCGACGCGGTCAACCAGTTCGACTGGCCGCGCAAGTCCGAGTGCCGGGAGGTGGAGGACTACGTGCGCGGGCTGATCGCCTTCCGCAAGGATCATCCGGCGCTGCGCATGACCGACGACGCCATGGTGCGGCGAGCCGTGGGGCCACTGCCCGCGCGCAACGTGCTGGCTTGGCGAATCGACGGGCGTCCGAGCGGCGACGATCTCCGCGAGATCGTGATCGCGGCGAACGGCGAGGCGGTTTCCCAACGGGTCGAGCTGCCGCCGGGACGATGGAAGGTCTTCGCCAACGCCGATCGCGCATCGTCCAAGCCGATCGGCCCGGTGGACGGCGCGGTGACGCTGCCGCCGTACTCGATGCTGGTGGTGGGGCGATGAAGGACCCGCTCAGCGACGGGCGGTGATCGCGGGCGACGGCCTCGCCAGCGGCGGTCACGCGTTCGGCGTTCGGCGCACGAATTCGCGCCTCGAGAAGCCGATCGGTGGGCGTGCCTCTCTTCGCGGGTGGTCCATTCCGTCTCTCCGGTCCATCGAGTCCATCTCGTGACGCTCCGTCGAGCGAAGCGAGCGATGAGCCCGTGACATGACCCGCCTTACCGAGCCTCGCGTTGCTCGGCCACGGGCATCCACGGCGGCTCGGTCGACTCGCCTTCGAACGCCGCCTCGACCTCGGGGATCGGCGGCAGATCGAGGTCGGCTGCCTCGCCACGGTCGATCGCCGCGTTGGGCTCGTTCATCAGGAGCCGCAGGAAGGACTGGCTCAGCCAGAGGTAGAGCGGAATCGGGCACACCACCCGCGAGGCTGCCGAGGCGGCCAGCGCCGCGGGCCCGAGGATCAGCAGCAGGCTCCAGCCGCCGGTCATCTCGGCGCAGATCACCGCGGCGGTGATCGGGCTCTGCGTCACGCCGCCGAAGTACGCCGCCATCATCACGAGGATGAGCAGCCGGGCGTCGATCGCCCCGATCACGCTCTCGAGGGGCGCGTGCAGCACATGGCCGAGGCCGGCGCCGACGGTGAGGCTCGGATCGAAGAGCCCACCCGGCACGCCGCTCGCGAGGCACGCCCAACTGCCGAGCGCCTTCGGCAGCGAGAACCAGGATGGCGGATCGAACTCGCCGTGCAGCATGCGCAGCGTCTGTCCGTGACCGGAACCCATGCTGAGCCCGCCTGAGGCCAGCATCACGATTGAAAGGATCAGTCCGAGTCCGATCCCGAAGACCCAGACGCTCTGCCGGCGCCTCGCCATGGTCTGCCCGACGAAGGAGGCGCTTCGCGCCACCGCGACCGCGAAGACGCCGCCGAGGAGCCCGGCGGGGATCGCGAGCAGCAGCAGCGCTGCGGCCTGACCGAAGAAGTTCGAGTCGGCGAGCGGAAGAGGCGGCGCAATCGGCCCATAGAACATCGCGTCGTCGTAGGAGCGGATGAGCACCCCGGGTTCGCCGCCGAGGTTGGGCACGAACCAGCCCACCGCGAACACCGCCGCGGTCGAGAGCAGCGCCGACCGGAAGAGCAGCGGGGCGTCGGCCTTGTTGAAGCGGCGGGACATCTCCTCGATCGCGAAGATCAGTCCGGCGATCGGCGTGTTGAACGCCGCGGCGATGCCGGCGGCACCCGCGGCGGTCAGCAGTCCGGTGCGAGCCCAGTTGCGCGGCATCGGCACGCGGGTCCACAGGATCCAGAAGAGGCATGCGGCCAGATGCACGGTCGGCCCTTCGCGGCCGATCGTGAGCCCGGCGAGGATGCCGACGATGAGCAGCAGGCTCTTGCCGAAGGCGAGCCAGCCGCTGAGCACGCGGCCACGCGCCGGTCCGGGCTGGATCGCGACCGCCGCCATCGCCTGCGGAATGCCGGTGCCGTTGGCGTTCACGAACACCCGCTGCACGAGCACCATGCCCGCGGTGATCGCCCCGGTGATGCCGAGCGCTCCCAGAGACCACCTCACCCACGGAGCCGGCGCGAAGCCGCCGAGGTCGCGTTCGCCCCGCAGGAACTCGATCCACGCGTCGCCCCAGGGCTCGACCATCTTGAGGAAGCCGCCGGCGACCCCGGCCAGGATCGCGGCGACGCAGGTGGCCGTCACCGCGAGGGTGACGAGGCTGAACGAGGGGCGTGCGGGGGCTTCGGACGTCATCCCGTCGGTGTCTCCGGAGGAGCGGACTGCGACGCGGCGAGTGCGTCGCGGAGGCGGACCAGGTTCTCGTGCATCGACTCGATGAAGTCCCGCTCGCCATCGGAGGTGCCGGCCGGCTCGAAGACCACCACGCGAAGGCCCATCGCCTCGAGCTTCGCACGCGTGGCGGGCGTCGGCTCGTCCTCCCAGAGCATCAGCGTCGCACCTTGCTTCGACTGCAGCGAAGCAAGTTCGGCGAAGGCCGCGTCGTCGGGCTCGTCCTCGGGTTCCCAGTGGACGCTCTCGATCGAGAGCCCGTAGGCGTTGGCGAGGAAGGGGTACACCGGATGGGAGGCGAGCAGCGGGGGCGCGTCGCGGAGCGTCTCGCGGAACTGCTCGTGAAGCGCCGCGAGCTCGGCATCGAGCGAGCGCCATCGCGGGTCGACTTCGGCTTCGGCCTCCGGTTCGAGCCGAACGATCGCATCGCGCACGGCGCGGGCCTGCAGCCGCGCAATGCCCAGATCGAGCCATGCCTGTGCCGCGGTGGCGCCATGCACATGCTCGGCGCCGCCGCCGTGGGCGTGCCGCATGCCGGCGAGCCCCTCGGGAAAGCGGCTGCGGGCATTGGCGGTGGTGTCGATCGTGCGGCTTGCCGGGAGGGAGATCGCGTCGCCCCAGGGCCCGGCGCCGGCGCCTTGCAGCAGGATGAGCGGCGCCTGCTGGACGCGGGCGATCGCCGCGGCGTCGGGCATCCAGTCCTGCGGATCCTCGCCGCGCGGAACCGGGTTCTCGACCGCGACGAGGCCCTCGGCGAGCCGCGTCGCGAAGGTCTCCAAGGGAAGGTTCACCGCGACGATGGCGCCGGAGGATGCCCGCTCGGCCTCGGCGCCTCGCTGCTCGCCACAACCGACGAGGCCGAGGAGGAGCCACAGCGAAACGGCGAAGAGGCTCGTGCAGGGGCGAAGCATCGTCGTGAATGCCTCCGGCTTGGACACAAGGGCATCGGCAGCACCGCCCAGGATCGACCGGCCGTCGAACGGCCGGCCTCGAGAGCGGCGAATGCTACCCCGAGCGGCCGCGGGGACGCGGTGTCGCGATCGACCCGGTCGGTGCGACGGTCGGTCCGCTGCATGGCAAGGAGCAGTAGAGACGCCGAGCCGCGAAGAGCGATCCGAGGTCTGCGATTGCTTCAGTCGGGCCCGTACGACCCGAGTTCAAGCCCGAACGCTCGGCGCATCTCGCGACCACTGCAGCATCGTTGCGGTGCTCTGCGGCTTCGGTTCCCTCCGCGGTTGGGAGTGCTGCGTGATTGTGCCGGCGACGCCGGACCTGCTCGCACACGCCGCCCTCGGCCATCACGCCGGCGAGCGACGCTGTGCTTCGACGCGATCGGCAAAGTCCCGCAGGATCGTCTCGTAGAGGAAGTCGCCGAGGATCGCGTCCTCGATGCCGCCGTCGATGTTCGGGTTGTCGTTGATCTCGATGACGACGGGCTTGCCGTCGAGCACCTTGAGATCGACTCCGTACAGCCCGTCGCCGATGAGCCTCGCGGCCTTCACCGCGAGCGAGACGACCGAGGCCGGGGCCTTGTCCACGGGGACGGTGTCGGCATTGCCGGGCTCGACTCGCGATCCCTCGCGCTTCACGATCTGCCAGTGCTTGCGGGCCATGAAGTAGCGGCAGGCGAAGAGCGGCTGCCCGTCGAGCACGCCGATCCGCCAGTCGAACTCGGTGGGCACGAAGGCCTGGGCGATCAGCAGATCGGAGTTCTCGAAGAGGTTCGGCACCGCCGCATCGAAGTCGGCCTTGGTCTCGAACTTGACCACGCCCCGCGAGAAGGAGCTGTCGGGCTGCTTGATGACGCAGGGGAATCCGATCTCGGTCTCGACGAGCGTTGCGGTGTCGCGCGAGATCACCACCGTCCGCGGCGTGGCGAGCCGGTGCTTCGCGAGGATCTCCGCGAGATAGACCTTGTTCCCGCAGCGCACGATCGACTCGGGATCGTCGATCACCACGAGACCTTCCGCGGCGGCACGGCGGGCGAAGCGATAGGTGTGGTGGTTGACCGCCGTCGTCTCGCGGATGAACAGGGCGTCGAACTCGGCGAGGCGGCCGTAGTCGTCGCGACCGATGAACTCCGCGCGGATGCCCAGCGCGTTCGCGGCCTGCATGAAGCGGCGAAGGGCACGCTCGTTGGAGGGCGGCATCGCCTCCTTCTCGTCGCGCAGGATCGCGAGCTCGAAGCGGGGCGTCGAGCGGGGACGCCGGGATCGAGGAGGGCGCTCGAAGAAGCGCTTGGCCTGCTGCAGGACGAAGGGGCGATCGGCGTCGGGCACGTCGCTGGCGCCGACCACCCGAAGCCCGTCGAGCGTCCAGTGGCCGTTGCGAGCGAAGGCGACCCGCAGGAACGGAGCGGGGAACCGTCCGAAGATCGCCGCGCCAAGCCGGTCGAAACGAGGATCGGTGGCGCGTCCGAAGTGCAGCGTCAGTTCGTGCTTGGAGCCTTCCACGCCGGCGAGCGATCGCTCGACCGCGTCGGCGAGTTCGCTCGCCGCGACCTTCACGATCGAGGGCAGCTTGAGGTCCTGGATCGTCTCGATCGAGGGGATCGGCCGATGGCCGCGGGCCGTCGCGAGCAGGCTCACGTAGTAGCCGAAGGTCTGGTAGCGGTAGCTGCGGCAGAGGTTGAGCACCTTGGTGCGCGGCAGTGCCGAGAACCGGCCATCGGTCAGGTAGCGGCGCGACGCGACGAGCTCGACGCCTTCGGACTCGAGTGCGATCGCCTCGAAGGGCCAGGCCTTGGGTTGGTCGACCACGATCAGCACCGTGCTGGGTGCTCCGCGACGCGGCGGGAGTTCGATGGTGCCGGCGCTCTCCAACATCGAAGACGACGCCGGACTCGGCGTCGTGGTCGAAGCGGAAGGATCGGGCGCGGGCGAGGTCGACTCGGGGGCGATCGTCGTCGGACTGGGCGGTTCCAAGGCCACCTCGGGCCCTCGGCATGTCCAGAAGCCGGAAGGCGTACGCACGCACGTTCCGGTCGCCGATGGGAAGACGGATTCTATCGGCGCGATCCGTCGATCAAGGGACCGACTGTCCAGTCGGATCCATTGGGGAGAACAGCCCGGCGCCGGTTCAGCGTCCCGGCGCGTCGAGGTAGTTGGGCAGGTCCCGACGCGGCGTCGCGGGGGTCTCGCTGCGGGGAATCGCCCGCTCGAGGCGTTCGAGCTTCTTGCGAAGGTCGGGATAGCTCCCCGGCTCCGCGTCGAGGGTCCCGATCGCCGCCGCCACCTGCCGCATGGCGTCGTTCCGTGCCCCCGCGCGCATGAGCACCGTCGCCAAGGTCATCCGCATCGCCGGATCGTCGGGCATCGCGAGCACCGCGGCTTCCGCCTCGACCCTCGCCTCGGTGATGCGGTCGAGGCCCATGAGCACGAGGGCGCGGGTGTCGCGGAGCGCCGGGACGCCCGGCATCATCGCGGAAGCCTCGTCGATCCACGCGAGGGTCTGCTCGTCGACGCGGCCCTGCTCGGCCTTGCGGTAGGCCATGTTGTTGAGGGCGCTCGCCGCGATCGCCCTCGCGCCGCCGAGCGACGCCTGCTCCTCGGGCGAGAGGCGCGCCCAGTTCGCGAGCGTGGCCCGATCGGCGGCGGAGATCGAGTCGAGCGCGGTGCGGTACATCGCGATCGCCTCGTCGATCTTGCCGCGCTCGGCGAGCAGATCGCCTCGCAGGAGCGCGAAGCCCGGATCGGGAGGCAGTCCGGCCGCGAGTTCCTCCGCAAGGGCGAGCTTCGCCTCGTCGCCCGAGCGGGGATACGCCTGCAGCAGGGCGATCGCGAGTTCACCGTCGAGCGCGGGCACCTCCCGACGAAGCGGCGCGAGCGCCGTCACGATCCGACGGCTCGCGACGGCGTCGAGTCGCGGCATCAGCGGCATGGCGATGCCGGCGAGGGCCCGCGAGTCTCCGTCGAGCGCCGCGATGGCGTCGTCGATCCGCCCGAGCTGCAGCAGGGCCGAGGCGCGGATCACCCGCGCGGTCGGAGCGCCGGCGAGAAGTTCCTTCGCCGCATCGAGGATCGAGATCGCACGGGCGGGATCTCGCAGCGCGAGGCGGCACTCGGCGTCGAGCAGCGCGATCGTGGCGGGATCGGCGCCTTCGAGCTTGGCGAACTGCTCGATCACGAGCCGCGCATCGTCGGCGCGTCCCTCGTCGAGCAGGATGCGGGCAAGGAGCTCCTGCAGCATCGCCACCTGAGAAAGGGCAGTCGCGCCTCGGCGGGCGAGATCGAGCGCCTGCTCGCGTCGATTCGCGGCGAGGTGGACGAGCACCGCGGTCCGCCATCCGGCCGGAAGGCGCGGATACGACTCGACGAGGGCGAGCGATCGTTCGAGGATCGCGTCGTCGGCGCGGATCGAACCGTCCGCGGCGGAAGCGTCCCGTTGAAGTTCGGCGAGGGCGACGAGACCCGGCGCCATCCCGCTGATCGCCTCGCGGAGCTGCGGCGCCTCGTCGAGGCGCCAACCCGGATTCGACGATCGCTCCGCGGCCCACGCGAGCAGGATCGGCTGCTGCGGATCCTCGATCAGGCTGGCACGCACTCGCGACACCGCCTCGTCGAGTCGGCCCACGCTCGAGAGCCAATCGGCGAGCGTCGCCACGGCCGCCGCGTCGGCGCGTCCGAGCTGCTCGAGCGCTGCGGCGGCCGCCGAAGCGCGATCGGCGTCTCCGGCGAGCAGCCAGAGCCGCACCGTGAGCACCGGCGGATCGAGATCGCCCGCCGCGGCCTGCCGCGCCTCGATGCGCCGCCACGCGGCGTCGGGATCGCCGGAGCGGGTCTCCACGTCGACGGCGGCCAGCACCGCTTCGATCGAGGCTCCCGGAAGGTTGGCGGTCTCGATCACCAGACGGTCCGCCTCGGCCTTCGACGCGTCGCTGGCACGACGCCGGAGAATTCGGGCCAGCGCGAGGCGATCCGGCTCGGTCCCGCCTTCGGCCACGAGCGTTCGGAACTCCGCCTCGGCGGACTCCAGTCGATTCGCCGCCTCGAGGATGAGCGCGGCCTGCCGACGCGGGGCGGCCTCGTCGCCGGAACGCGCGAGCAGCTCGTCGGCGAGTTCGGCCGCCGCGCCGTCCTTGCCCGCCTGCAGCAGCAGGCCTGCGAGTTCGCCGTAGGGAGAGAGGTCGTTCGGCGCGAGCTGCAACCGGCGCCGCAACGCCCGCTCGATCTGGGCTTCGTCGGGCTGCTCGGCGAGGGCGAGCAGCCGCGCGAGCAGGAACGGCACCGCCGGATCCTCGCTGCCGCGGTCCATCAGGGTCAGCAGGCTCTGCGCCAGCGGAGCGCGGCGAACCTCCTCCTCGGGACGGAAGGTGAGGGTCCAGCGGGCCTCGGCCTTCACGACCTCGGGGTGGTTGGCGCCGAGCGCTCCCGACGCGCGGTCGATCGCACGGCGGGCGCGGGTCTCGTCCTGCCACACCGACTCGACCGAGAGCAGCTCGAGCGGCGAGCCGGACGTTCCCGACTCGAGCAGCGCAAGCCGACGCGACTCGATCTCCTCGACGATCGGCACGTTGTGCCGACGCGCGAAGCCGCCCAGCATCGCCAGGCGGGTGGCCTCGTCGACGTTGCGCGAGGGCTCGGCGAGCGCCGCGGCGAGCAGCCGGAAACCCTCCTCGGCGCGTCCGGACTTCGCCAGCTGCACCGCACGAAGCCGCGGGCCGTTGAGGTCGTTGGGGGCGGTGGCCTCGAGCACCTTGAGCGCCATCTCCGCCTTCGACGAGCCGGTCTCGACCGCGGCCTGGGCAAGCCGCGTGGTCAACTGGGGCGGTAGCTCTCTCGGGGTCTCGAGCGTCGTCAAGGCGCGATCGACGATCGCCACATCGCCCTTCCGCTGGCCGACCTCGGCGAGCAGCACCGCGACGCGGGGATCGCCCTGACTCCGCTCGAGCACCATCGAGAGGAACTCCTCGAGCGGCATGGTCGGGATCGTGGAGAGCCGGAGGTCCTCCATCGAGCGGCCGGTCGCCTCGTAGTTCGCCCAGATGCTCGCGAAGGTGACGATGACCGGAAGCTGATCGCCGTAGCGGGAGAGCATCTCGCTCGAGACCTCGACCGCCGCTCCGGGAGATCCGGCCGATTCGAGCGCCACCGCGAGCAGCAGGCCGGCGCGGGTCCAGGATCGCGCCTCGGCCTCGTGGGCGATGCGGAGGTCGGCGATCGCGAGGTCGAACTTCGATTCCCGCAGCAGTCGCTCGCCGCGAAGCAGGCGAAGCAGCCCCTCGCGAGGCGACGCCTCGATCGCCGCGTCGATCGCTGCCACGGTCGCGGGCGAGTCCGGGTCGCTGCTCGCAAGCTTCAGGGCTTCGGCCCAGGTGCGCCACGCGCGTCGCTCGAGCGGCGGCGCGAGCGAAGAGGCCTCCTCGAGCGCCGACAGGGTCTGCTCGATCGACGGATCGGGCATGCCGCTTGCCGCCAGTCGGAGCCGCCAGCGCAGCAGCGACTCGCGATCGCGGCCGAGGACGTTCTCGCCGCGCTCGAGTTCACGCTTCGCCATCTCGAGCCGCCCGGCGCGCCAGTGTCGGCGGATGAGGTAGTCGACGAACGGCTCCTTCTCCGACGCCGAAGTCATCGCCTGCTCGAGGTAGGCGGTCGCCTTCGCGGTGGCGCCGCCGCGGTCGAGCGAGTCGGCGATCGACGCCGCTGCCTCGAGATCGGAGACCGGCAGCCGCGAGGCGGCCTCCGCCGTGGCGACCGCCGCCTCGAGGTTGCCCTGACGCAGGAGCAGGTCGGCGAGCACCGCCTGCCGCGCGGCTTCGAGCGAAGGCGGCAGCGACCAGCCGCGGATGCGGCGAATGGCGTCATCGATGTCGACGTTCTCGGCGGCCAGCAGCGAGATGCGGGCGCGGAGCGACTGGATGTCGGCGTCCTCGGAAGTCACCAGGCGATCCGCGAGCCGTTCGGCTTCGGCGGCGCGGCCGCGGGAGGCGGCGATCTGCATCTTGATCGAGAGCGCCGCGGCATCGTCGCCGGCGAGGCGCAGCACCTCCTCGGCCTGCCGTTCGGCCTCCGCCGCGAAACCCGCCATCGCGTAGAGGCGCATGAGGTTCCGCGCCGCGTCGAGATCCTCCGGATCGAGCTCGGCGATCATCTGGCGGAGTCTGATAGCCCCGAGGATGTGACCGCCGTCATCGGCGGGCACCGCCTCGCGCGCCTCCGCGAAGGCCACGAGCATCTCGCGATCGTCGCGCGAGAAGTTGAGGATCGGTCCGAAGTGCCCGATCGCCTTCTCCGGCTCGCCCGCCTCGACCGCGATGAATCCGTTCTCCCGTTCCGAGGCGACCCACGCGGCACGGCGCCACTCCTTCGCGATGAAGAGCCCGGCCACGGCGAGGCCGAGGAAGGCGACGACGGCTGCGAGGATCAGCAGGCGCCGATGGCGGGTGGTGAAGGACGGTCCGGACTTGGGGCGGGGCTTCTTCGACATGGGGCGAACATTATGGATGGGGATCCCGCTCCGTCCCGCATGGGAAACACCTCGCGCTGAAAAAACACCGTCCGTGGCGGACGGTGTTGGTTCCCAACGTTGGAGTGGGGGCGGAACTCGCCGATCAGAACGGAATGTCGTCGTCGATCGAGGAGGAGGTCGCCGCCGGCTCGCGCTGCGGAGCGCTGCGACCGCCGGCGTTGCCGCCACCACCGCCGCCGCCCTTCGAATCGATGAACTGGAAGCCCTCGACCACGACCCGCATCTTCGAGCGCTTGTTGCCGCTCTGATCCTGCCACGAGTCGAGCTTGAGGCGTCCCTCGATGAACACCGGGCGGCCCTTGGCGAGGTACTGGGCCATCACCTCGGCGGTGCGGCCCCACGCCTCGCAATCGACGAAGGTGGTCTCCTCGCGATCGTTGCCGTCGCGGTCCTTGAAGCGGCGATTCACCGCGAGGCCGATCTCGGCGACGGACTGGTTGCCGGCAGTCTGCTTGAGCTCGACGTCTCGCGTCAGGTTGCCCATCAGCAGGACCTTGTTGTAGTTCGCCATCGTGGAACTCCTTTCTCTGAGGGGGCTCGGAGGGGTTTCGGGGCCGGAATCGGCGGACCGGCCCGCCTTGCGACGCCGGAGGCCATACCGGACAGGATCCTAACAGCCTCCGGCGGATCCGCGCCGACTCCGGCCGAAATGCCGAACGGCTCGCGGGATCACTTCCCGGAGTCGTCGCCCTCGCCCTCCGAGGCGGACTCGCCGGCCGCTTCGGCCGCCTCGGCCATCGCCCGCTCTCCGCGGAGGGCGATCTCGTCGGCGAGCCGCTTCTGGCCTTCCTCGTTCTGCATGTGCTCGGGCAGCATGTGCTCGGCCTTCAGGACGAGCGAGCGAAGGAGCTTCTCGGAGAGATTGCAGTCCCGTTCGATGCGGGTGAGGCTGTCGACCGGGGCGCGGAAGTAGGCGAGCAGGTAGAGGCCGCGCTTGTTGCCGGCGATGTCGTAGGCGAGGCGCCGCTCGTCCCACTTGACGAGGCTGACGATCTCGGCGCCGCCGCGGGCGAGGATCTCGCGGACATGCTCGACCGCGCCGCCGAGGTCGGCGGCGGCGGACTGCGGGAAGAGGAACATGCCTTCGTACAGGCGGATGCGGACGCCGTCCGCGGTGGTGGTGTCGCTCATGGTCTCGGGTCCTTGAAGGATTGGATGCGGTGTGGAGGTGATGCGAATCGGACGCCGTGGTGCTTCACGCGGAAGCGGGCCCGGCGGGTGGGGAAGCGTTGCCGCCCTCGGGGCGGGCGGCGCTGGAAGCGCCCTTGGCGGCGGGGCGGCGGCTCTCGCCTTCGGCCCGCTCGCTGCGGTTGAAGCGGTTCATGCAGGTCGCGAGGCCGTCGCGAACCCAGCACTCGACCGCGTCGGCCGCGAGCCGGATCCCCTCGTCGACGAGGGGACGCTGCTCCGGGCGGAAGCGGCCGAGCACGTAGCTCGACCAGTCCTGCTCGCCCGGGCCGTCGATGCCGATCCGGCAACGGGCGTAGGCGTTGTGGCCGAACGCCCGCTGCAGGTCGTTCAGGCCCTGATGGCCTCCCGAGCCGCCTTCGCCACGAAGGCGCACGGCGCCGCACGGGATCGACATGTCGTCGACGATCACCATCAGGTCCTGCTTCGGATCGAGCTTGTGGAATCGGAGAGCCTCGCCGGCCGAGAGGCCGGAGCGGTTCATGTAGGTGAGCGGCTTGAGCAGCAGCACCCGTTCGTCGCCGATGGCGATCTCCTCGGCGAGCCCCTGGAACTTCGAGCGGGCCGCGCGGCCGCCGCTGCCGAAGCGCTGCGAGAGCGCGTCGATCGCGTCGAACCCGGCGTTGTGCCGGGTACCGCGATACTCGAGTCCAGGATTGCCGAGGCCGACGACGAGCTTCATGAAGGCGATCGAGGGGCTCAGGAGCCCTCGCCCTCCTTCTCCTTGCGGGCGGTGAGGACCTCGGGGCTCGCGCCGGCCGGGGATGCGACGGCTTCGCCTTCGGCGGCCTCGGTGACGTACTCGAGGTGGGCGACGAGCGCGTCCTTCGCGGTGAGGGGCGTGCAACCCGCGGGCATCGCGAGATCGGCCACGGTGTAGGCGTCGCCGGCCATCTTGTCGAGATCGACGCGGATCTCCTCGGGGATGTCGCGGACCTTGCAGCGGACCTCGACCTCGTTGAGGACGTGGGTGAGGACGACGCCCGACTTCGCCGCCGCCGCGGGCGCGCCGACGAAGTGCAGGTGCACCTTGACCTCGACCTCTTCGTCGAGGTTCACCCTCGAGAGATCGAGGTGGATGACGTCGTCGCCGAGATGGCCGAACTGCAGGTCCTTGACCAGGCAGGTCTCCTGCCCGTCGCCGGTGGCGACGTGGAAGACGTGGATGCCCTGATGCAGGTAGCGAAGGGTCTCCTTCGCGTCGAGCGTCACCGCGACCGGCTGTTCGCCGTGCCCGTAGATGACGGCGGGAATGCGGCCGGCGGCGCGGAGCCGCTTCGCGTAGCGGCTTCCAAGCCGATCGCGAACGTGGGCTTGCAGGGTGGGGGTCTCGTGGCTCATGGAACGGAACTCCTGAAGTCCGGGCGAAGCGCCCGGGAACTGGTGCGGGATGTCAGCGCTTGGTGCCCACGCCGGTCCGGAACATCGCCGAGACCGACTGGTCGTGATGGATTCGGTGGATCGCCTCGCCGAGCAGTTCGGCGACGCTGAGGACGACGAGCTTGTCGCCGAGCGCCGCAAGGCGGTCGCCCGGAGGAATGGTGTCGGTGACGACGACGTTGGTGAACGGCGCGTCGGCGAGGCGCTGCGGCGCGAGCCCCGCCAGCACCGCGTGCGAGCAGGCGGCGTGCACCTCGAGGGCGCCGCGGTCGCGGACGAGCCTCGCCGCCTCGCAGACGGTTCCGCCGGTCGAGATCATGTCGTCGAACATGAGCACGTTGCGGCCGGAGACCTCGCCGATCAGGCTCTTGAGGACGACCTCGGTGCCGCTCTTGCGCCGCTTGTCGATGATCGCGAGCTCGCAGCCGAGCGCGTTCGCGTACATGTTCGCGACCTTCACGTTGCCGACGTCGGGCGAGACGACCACGCAGTCGCCGATCTGCTCGCGGATCGAGTCGAAGTGCTTGAGCAGCACCGGCGCCGCGGTGAGGTGGTCGACCGGCAGGTCGAAGAAGCCCTGGATCTGCGCCGCGTGCAGGTCCACGCAGAGCACGCGGTCGGCGCCGGCCTCGGCGATGAGGTTCGCGACGAGCTTCGCGGTGATCGGCACGCGGCCCTCGTCCTTGCGGTCCTGTCGCGCGTAGCCGAAGTAGGGGATCACCGCGGTGATCCGCCGCGCCGACGCGCGGCGCAGGCAGTCGAGGAAGATCAGCAGCTCGACGAGGTTCGAGTTCACCGGCTCGCAGGTCGACTGCACCACGTAGCAGTCGCGGCCCCGCACGTCCTCGTGCAGCCTCACGAGGATCTCGCCGTCGGGGAAGCGCTCGACGGCGGACTGCCCGAGGGGAAGTTCGAGGTGCTCGCACATCGCCCGCGTCAGCGCGGGGTTGGACGTGCCCGAGAAGATCTTGAGGTGTTCGCGATCGCCGGCGCTCACGATCGGCCTCCTTCGGAGGCGGCCCGATCTCGAAGGATCCGGTCGACCTCGGCGAGCTGGACGGGGTCGTTCACCGAGAGGACCTCCTCCGGCGGGACCGCGGGCACCACTTCGACCGCGGGCGAGGGAAGGCTGCCGGCCGCCTCGTCGGCGAGCAGCAGCGAGAAGACGTCGGTGAGGTAGATCTCGCCCTTCGCGTTGCCGCGGCCGACGCGGGGCAGGGCCGAGGCGAGCGTGCCGCCGCGGAAGGCGTAGACGCTCGGGTTGATCTCGTCGATCGCGCGCTCGGACTCCGAGGCGTCGGCGTGCTCGACGATCGCGCGGAAGCGGCCTCGTTCGTCGCGGGCGATGCGCCCATAGCCGGTCGGGTCGGCGACGCGGCTCGTCGCGAGCGTCGCGGCGGCGCCGCTCGAGCGATGGGCCTCGAGCAGCGCGGCGAGCGTTCGGCCTCGCACGAGCGGCCCGTCGCCGCAGAGGACGACAAGGTCCCGATCGATCTCCTCGGAGGCGAGCGCGGAGAGCCCGCACTGCACCGCGTGTCCGGTGCCGAGCTGCTCGGCCTGCAGCGCGAAGCGAAGGTCGGCATCCTCCGGCCGCGAGAAGGCCTCGCGCACGAGTTCGGCCCCGTGTCCGACGACGAGCACGATCGGCGACGCGCCGATCTCGCGAAGGGCGTCGACGACGTGTCGCACCATCGGCTCGCCGGCCGCGGGATGGAGCACCTTCGGCAGGTCGCTCTTCATGCGGGTGCCCTTGCCGGCGGCAAGGACGATCGCGGCGGGGGAGGGGCTCACGAGGCGAGCCTCCGGCGGGGAGACCACGCAGGAAGCGACGCGAGATCCGACCCGAGAACTGGCCCGCCTAGATTCGAACTAGGACACCTTGGACCAAAACCAAGTGTGCTACCGTTACACCACGGGCCACGAACGGACAGCGGGAAGGCGACGACGGCGCGATCGATACGCATGCCGCGAGCCGACCGTTCAAAGTCGGTCGAACCGGTCGTCACGCGTTGATGAACGTCGCACGCGGTCGTCATGGGCTCCAGACTCCAGCCAACACGCCTCGAACCGAGCGCGGGCGGAATCCTTCGAGGAGTCCGAGACCGCGGCTTGAGCGGGCTGAAGCGCCGGTCGCCGCGACCTGACACCTCTTGCGGGGCCTCGACTTGCGTCTCGTCCACCGCGGCCCGAGTGAAGAATCGCGAAGCGTACCGAGAGCCGCGGGGGGGATCAAGGGTTCGGGGCGGATTGCCTCGGGCCGAGGCCAGCCGAGGTGCCTCTGAAGGCGGCGAGGGTTGCCCCGAGCGAATGGGCCCGATGGGCCTCATGGGCCCAGATGCGGCCCATGGGATCCGGACTGGAGCGGAGGCACTCCAGGGCCCCGTCACGCGGTGCGTGCTCGCTTCGCTCGGCGGGCGGTCACATGGACGGGATGGACTGGATGGACGCGAT
>JBMTTG010000041.1:0-15222 GCA_049449095.1 Phycisphaerales bacterium
CGCCGGCTTCCGGGCTCGGCGCGGCGAGAGTTGAATGCAGGACGCCATCGGCGTCAACCGCCTTCGGCGCTCAACGAAGAGGCACGGCGACCGACGATGTCGGTGAGGACAGCAGGAGCCAACCGTCGATCGCCCCGATCGCGTCGAAGCGCGGCCCGAGCGTGCGGATCTCGAGCGCCGGTCCGCGTTGCCGCAGGCCGTCGGAGAGTCCGAACCGGTACACCGCGTAGACGAACTCGGTGCGAGGCGTGCCTTCCGCATCGGTCGTGGGGCCCGCGCCACGGAACGACAGCACGACGAGCTCGTCGTCGGCCCGCGTCGCGAGCAGGAAGTTCCGGTCCTCCGAGACCGCGTCGATGCCGGCGAGTTCCCCTTCCGATCCGAAGCGGACCACGCGGTCGCCGTAGAGCGCCGTCACGCCGGCGCGATCGCGCCACATCCCGCCGAACACCGTGAGCGGCCCCTCCCGCCGCGGCGTCTCGTACGCCGAGGCCTCGCGCCACGCGCCGCCGTCGGCGAGGTGCCGTGCCTCGAGCCGATCGTCTCCCTGCCGAAGCAGCAGCCGATCCCCGAGCAGCCACGCGTCCCACGTGTTGCGCGCCCAGGGACCGATCGATCGCCAGCGGCCGTCGGCGGCGCCATCTCCGGCCGCGATCGATCGCACCTCGACGCCCTCGGCATCGCCCCAGGCGATCTCTCCCAGCGGAGAGAGGCGAACCCAACGCGCATCGCCCTGCTCCGAGCCGAGCCATCGCCTTCGCACCTGGCCCTCGGGATCGATCCACACCGTGGCGGGCACCGAGTTCCCCGCGTCGTCTCGGCCGCGGCCGGCGAGCACCACGCCGAGCGGGCCGGCGTCGACCTGAAACACCGCCTCGAGCGGCGCCGTCGTCGACCAGCGCACCGTTCGACCATCCTCGAGGTCCAGGCACGCGACCTCGCCGTCGCGCCGTACCAGCACCAGCCCATCCTCGACCACCAGCGGAAGCAGCTCGCTCGCCCGCCAGGGCTCGGTGGCCCCGGGCGCCGGGCGCTGCCCTTCGAGCGGATGCGGCGTCGCCGGGTCGATGGCCGTGAAGAGCTCCGCGACCGACGGGTTCACCCACTCGATCCGTCCCGTCCGCGCGTCGATCCGCATCGGCATCGGACGATCGCGATCGGCGAGCTGCCAGACCAGGATCGACTCTCCGAAGGCGAGGATCGTCGGAAGCGGATCCTCGATCGGGACGATCCAGCGCTCCTCGAGTTCGCCGCCTCGGGACTCTCGCATCGAGAGGAGCCCATCCCCCGCGATCAGCACGCGATCGCGCGGCCGCGCTGTGCGATCGGCAAACGGCACCAGCCGTCCAAGGAACGATCGGCCCTCGGACGCACCGGGGCCGAGCCTCGGCTCGGGGTCGCGCGGACCGAGCCGCGCCCATCGGTCCGCCTCGGCGAACGACGCGTCTTCGGACGGAACCGAACCGCCCGACTCGATCGACGACTGGGCCGACTCGAGCCAATCCTGCCGCAGGCTCGCCGCCACCATCGCATCCCGCAGGGATCGCCGATCGCCGCCTCCGTCACGCACGCCCTCGAGGAGCACGAGCAGCGCCTCCCGAGGCTCGCCCGCGCCTTCGAGCCGGCGTGCCGCCTCGAGCCGCGCCGCGGCGGCCGCGTCCGAGAGCGGGAACTCCCTCGCGATCGCCAGAAGCGTCTCGGCGGAGGCTCCGTCGCGACGGGCCCGATCGAGTCGGATCGCCGCGAGCGCCTCGGACGGCGCGAGCACTTCCGGACCCGCCACCGCTGCGAGGCGACGCATCCGTTCCCGCGCCGCCGCCGCGGCCAGCACCTCCGTGCCTCCGGAGGCGAGCGGCTCGCGCAGGAGCGACGCGTCCGACAGGATCGACTGCCAGGCCTCCATCGCCTCGCCGAGCCGGCCGTTCGCCGCATGCCAGTCGCCGCGGGTCAGCGCTTCGCGGATCCGCTGCGAGGGTGTGAGGGCGGTCGAAGCAAGCAGGGTGCGAGATCGCGCGATGCGGAGGTCCGACGGCGGCAGCGCCGCGTCGATCGCGAGCAGTTCGGCGAAGAGCCGCTCCCGCTCGTCGGCGCTCTGTGAACGCTCGACCGCGACGAGCGCGTCCTCGGCGGCTGCAAGCGCCGCTTCCACGTCGCCGGCGGCGAACTCGAGCTCGACCGAGGCGAGCGGCCACTCGGGATTCTCCGGCTCCGCCCGTCGCCTCTCGGCGAGCCGCGCGCGGGCGCGGTCGGGGGGCATGAGCGCCACCAGCGAGTCCTTCGCCGCGAGCACGATCTGCCCATCGTGCTGAAGCAGGTTCGCGGGCTCCTCGATCTCGACCCGCCCGATCTCCTCACCGGTGGCGAGATCGAGCGCGAGGATGTCCTCGCGGCCCGGAACGAGCAGCAGGTCGCCGGCGACCTGGGCCCGACCTCGGATGCCGAGGCGGTTGACGAGCCCCGATCGCTCCGAGCGCCGTGCATCGTCGACTTCGGAGAATCGCCATCGAGGCGATGACAGGTCGCGCGGATCGAGCGCGGCGATGTCGGAGCCCACCGCGATCAGCACATCGCGCCCTTCGCGATCGCGACCCGAGAGCAGGTAGCGCGGCTGGCCGATCGCTCCATCCTCGAAGCCTCGTCGGGCCAGCTCCTCTCCCGTCGCGCCATCGAGCCGCAGGATCGACGCCTGATCGGGCGCGATCACGTGGATCGCCTCGCCGATCGCGAGCGGTCGCTGCACCTCCCACGGCTCCACCGAGAGCCGCGTGTCGCGCAGCGGCACCGGCATCCGACGAAGCCAGGCGATCTCGCCGTCGGCGATCTCGACCGCCGCGACCACGCCGACCGACGAGGCGACGAAGGCGAGTCCGTCCGCCACCAGCGGGATCGAGAAGGGACGCATTCCGCCGAGGCGGATCCCGCCGCTCGAGCCGAGCCGGGAGATCCAGCGCCGCGAACCGTCCTCGAGGGCGAGGCAGGCGAGATAGTCGACGCTCTCGAGGCGGTTGGTGACCCGACGCGCGAGCGTCAGCACCGAATCGCCCGCGATGACCGGCACGCCGTAGGGGAAGAGGTCCGCGTCCTCGCCGTCGCCGACGAGCTTCGCGCGCCAGCGGATCGATCCGTCGGCCGCGTCGATCGCGACGATCCGGCCGACGCCGGTCCGCACCGTCCCGATCGCATGGCCGGCGATCGTCACCGCGATCCCCTCCGAGACCGCGACGAGCGTCGGATCGCCCACCGCTCCGAGGTTGGTGACCTCGCCGTCCTCGAGCGCGACCCGCCAGCGCTCGCGACGGCTCAGCCGATCGATTGCGCGGGCGACGTGCCCTTCGTTCAGATAGATCGTGTCGCCATCGGCCGAGGGCAGGGCGACGAGCAGGTTGCCTTCTTCCGCGATGCGCGTCGCGGTCCGCGGCACGAGCCGACCGGTCTGCTGCAGTTCACGGAAGGCGCGTCTGAACGGCGAGTCCGGAAGCTCGACCGACCACATGCGACGCCACTCCGGCGAGATCGAAGCCTCGTCGTCGCCGGGCCCGAGCGGATCGGCCGCGACCCGCGCCGGCGGCGGCGTGCCGAGCGGCGACTCGTCCGCCTCGCCTTCGACCCAGCGTGCGAGCGCCTCGATCGCCGCGGCGCGCCGCAAGGCCTCGCCCTCGAGATCGGGATGCGCGTCGATCCGGTGCAGCCGACGCAGGGCCTGCGAGGCGAGCCCCCGCTCGACGTCGAGTTGTGCGAGGCGCAGCGTGGCCTCGAGCCCTGCGGCGGTGAAGAGCGCCTCGCGATGAAGCCCCTCGAGGTCGCCGGCCGCGAGCCGTTCCGAGGCGTCGGTCTCGGCGAGTTCGCGGTAACGACCGAGCAGGTCCGGATGCGTCGCGAGGGCGGCCTCGACCGCGGCCCGCACCGATCGGAAGGCGCCGTCGCCGCGCTCGGGATCCGGCACGAGACGGTCGCCGAACTCCGCGAGCAGCCTCGCCGCGATCCGCGCCGACTCGCCGACGTTCGCCTGCCGCTGCTCGAGCATGCGCTCGGCGAGCTGGGTCGCGGTGGGCGACTCGTCGACCATCACCGCCACGGAGTCCTGCGGCCTCGCGAGGGCGGCGGGTTCGGTGAAGGCCCACGACGCCGCGAGCAGGCATGCCGTCGCGATCCCCCGGCGGAAAGGGATCCGAAGCGGCCGGGAACTCGCCTGCAGAGCGCCCCTCATGCGACGGAAGATCGGTCGAATCGCCGACAGACTCGCCTGCACTCGTGAAGGGTTCCGCGGCACGCCGGCGGTAGAGTAGCCGCGTGGCTCGGCCTGAACCCTCCGATCGACCTGCTCCGTTCGCCGCGATCCTGCTCGGATCGGCGCTGGCCGCAAGCGGCTGCAGCGCGTTGAACCCGAGCCTGACCTCCGAGCCTCGCATCGCGGTCGAGGGGCTGACGCTCCGCTCGATCGGGCCGGATGCCGCGGAGGGCGATGTCCATGTGCGACTGTGGGTCGATCGGGGCGAGCCGATCCAGCTCGACGACTACCAGTACGTCTTCCTGATCGAGGGCCGCACGGTCTTCTCGGGCCGATGGGCGGCGCTCGCGGCCGCGCCGCCGGACGATCCGATCGTGCGCTCGCTGCCGGTGGTGATCCCGCTGGCGCTGGTTCCCGAGCAGGCGCGACCGGTCGCGGCGACCGAGGCGGAGCCTCCGTCCGAGGCAGCGCCCGTCGGCGGGTCCGGTCAGACGCCGCCTCGGACGGTGCCTCTGAACTGGTCGGTGAGCGGGACGTTGGGGTGGGCCGACTCGGCGCGGCTCTCGAAGATCCTGCTCGACCTGGGATTCGCCAATCCGCGGACGAACTTCTCCGGACGTGGCGAGCAGATGCGCCTGCCAGCCGCCCCGCCGGGCTGACGCCCTCGCGACCGGCGCCAGCGCTCGTCGAGGGCGAGCGGCGCCACGCGATCCGATCGCGATCCGAGCCTCGCCCGCCGACGGACCGAAAACCCGCGGCTCGCGGTCAATTCGCCCCCTGAACGGGTCGATGCCTCCGGTGGAGGCCCACAGGGAGAAGGCGACCCCCACGGGGACCGACCATGCAGCTGCACGAGATCCTTCGCCGCGCCCACGAACACGACGCCTCGGACATCCACCTCGTCCCGGGTCATCCGCCCATGATGCGGGTGCACACGGTGATGGTGCCGATGGACGAGTTCCCGACGCTCACCAGCGACGGGATCCGCCGCACGATCGACCAGATCGTGACGCCTTCGCAGCAGCAGATCTTCGAGCGCGAACTCGACCTGGACTTCTCCTACGAGGTGCCGGGCCTGCGGCGCTACCGAATCAACGCCCACCTGCAGCGGAGCGGCCCGGCGCTGGCGCTGCGGTCGATCCGCACCGAGGTGCCTCCGATGGAGTCGCTCGGGCTTCCCGAGGTGATCGAAGGGCTCGTCGACCTTCCGCGCGGACTCGTGCTCGTCACCGGCGACACCGGCAGCGGCAAGTCGACGACGCTCGCGGCCATGATCGACGCGATGAACCGCCGGCATCGCAAGCACATCATCACGCTCGAGGATCCGGTCGAGTACGTCTTCTCCTCGGACCTCTGCCTCATCGAGCAGCGCGAGCTCGGCGCCGACATGCCGACCTTCTCCTCGGGCATGCGTCACGCGCTGCGCCAGGATCCCGACGTGATCCTCGTCGGCGAGATGCGCGACCTCGAGACCGCGGCCCTCGCGATCTCCGCGGCGGAGACCGGCCACCTCGTGCTCTCGACGCTGCACACCGCCAGCGCCGCGCAGACCGTCGAGCGCATCATCGACATGTACCCCGCCGGCCAGCAGGCGCAGATCCGGGCGATGCTCGCCAACACCCTCGAGGCGGTGATCTCGCAGACCCTCTTCAGCCGCGCGGACCGGCCGGGCATGGTGCCCGGCGTCGAGGTGCTCCTCTGCACGCCCGCGGTGCGGAACCTGATCCGCGAGAACCGCACCTTCGAGATCCCCAACGTGATCGAGACGAGCCGCCACCGCGGCATGACGAGCCTCGACTCCTCGATCGCGGAGCTCTACTTCAACGGCCTCGTCGCCCGCGAGGACGCGCTCGAGAAGGCCTCCAACCGAGACAAGCTCGAGCGGCAGCTCGCCGCCTGAACGCCCGCCCCCGAAGCACGCGATCCCACCGATGCCCCAGTACCGCTACCAGGTCCGTCAGCCCAACGGCGCCCAGACCACCGGCGTCCTCGCCGCGGAGACCGCCGCGGCCGCCGCGTCGATCCTCCGCGACCAGGGCCTGCACGTCCTGCAGCTCGTGCCGACCGGCGCGTCGGCGGCGCGGCTCGGCGAGGCGCTCTCCAAGCTCAACTTCTCGACGGGGCCCGGCCTTCGCGAGATCCTCGACTTCACCACGCAGCTCGCGGTGATGACCCGCGCCGGCATCGGCATCCGCCAGGCGCTCGAAGGGATCTCCGAGCAGGTCGAGAACCCGAAGTTCAAGCGCATCCTCCACGAGATCCGCATGGACGTGGAGGGCGGCAAGCAGTTCTCCGAGGCGATCGCGGCGCATCCGAAGCTCTTCAGCCCGCTCTACGTGAGCATGGTCCGCGCGTCGGAGATGTCGGGGTCGTTCTCCAAGATGCTCGACCGCATCGCCTCCTACCTTGCGCAGGAGGTCGAGACCCGCCGCATGGTGATCGGGGCGAGCATCTACCCCGGCCTCATCGCGACGATGGCGATCTCGGTCACGGTCTTCCTCCTCACCTTCGTGCTGCCGCGGTTCGCGGCGGTCTTCGCGGGCCGCGAGGACGTCCTGCCGGCGCCCACCAAGTTCCTGATGGGCCTCTCGAACTTCATGGTCGAGTGGTGGTGGGCGATCCTGATCGGCGTGGCGGTGCTCGGGACCGCGGGCGCGCTCGCGCTGCGGACCGCGACGGGTCGCGTGCTCTTCGACCGCTTCAAGCTCCGCTGCCCGATCGCGAACCGGATGTTCCGCGCCCTCTACATCAGCCGCAGCCTGCACACGATGGGCGAGCTCCTCAACGCAGGCGTGCCGGTGCTCGACACGATCGCGATCACCGGCGACATCAGCGGCAACGCGGTCTATCGGCGGATGTGGCGCGGCGTCTACGGCGGCGTGAAGCAGGGCCGCACCATCCAGAGCCAGCTCGTCAAGGACTCGCTCCTGCCCCGCCCGGTGGTCCAGATGATCGCCGCGGGCGAGGAGTCGGGAAAGCTCGGCGAGGTGCTCGAGGAGGTCTCGGGCTACTACCACCGCGTGCTTCGCGACGCGATCAAGACCGTCACCGGCATGATCGAGCCGCTCATGATCGTGCTGATGGGCTCGTGCGTGGGCTTCATCGCGATGGCGATCATCCTGCCGATCTTCAAGATGAGCAGCCTCGTCACCAACTGACCGGAGGAAGGAAGGACGCGATGCGCCGCTCCCCAATCATCCGACGCGGCTTCACGCTGATCGAGACGGCGCTGGCGATCGTGATCATCGGCGTCGGCGTGCTCGCCATGCTCGCGGCGCAGGTGGCCTTCCACGAGCAGAACCGCTGGAGCACGCACGCGAGCCGCGCGATGTGGCTCGCCAACGAGATCCGCGAGAGCATGACCGGCCTGCCGATCCACGATCCGGTGACCGGCCGCGACGCGGCCGACCGCATCGATCCCCAGACCGGCGTCGATCCGGAGACCGGCGAGTCGCCGTGGGGTCCGGAGGCCAACGAATTCACCGCGGAGGACTGGGACGATCTCGACGACTTCGACGGCGCGGAGTTCTCGGGTCTTCTCGGGAACGGCCCGATCGACGCCTCCCGTGTCGCGATTTCCGGACTCGACCGCTGGATCCAGCGCATCCGGGTGCGCCACGTCGATCCCTTCGACATCGACGAGGAGCAGCCCCGCTTCTCGACCGATCTCGTCGAGGTGGAGGTGACCATCCTCCATCTCCCCCCCGGCGCCGAGTCGCCGGAGGCGCTCACCCGCCTGAGCTGGCTCGCGCCGTGAGGCGCCGCCCCGTGATGCGCCGTCCGATCCGTCCGAACCGACCCCCGCGCCCCCGCGCCCCCCGCGGCGTGTCGAGCGTGCTGTCGATGATGTTCCTCGTCATCTTCGGCTCCCTCGGCGCCGCGATGGCGGTCGTCGCGCAGGGCAACCTCCGCACCGCCGACTCGGCGATCCGCGTGAGCCGCGCGATGAGCGCCGCCGAGACCGGCCTCGTCTTCGCGACGCGGCGGCTCTCGAGCGAGGCCTCGCGCTTCGTCATCCGCCGTGGCGTGATCGACGCGACGCTCGCCGACCAGCTCTGGCGCGGGACCTACTCCCCGAGCGAGCCCGGCGATCTCGTGGTGCTGCCGCCGGTCGGCTACGAGGTGGTGTCGTCCCCTGCGGGCATCGCCCAGGCGCTGCTCGATGCGCACCACGTCGACGTCGGCGCGGTCGACCTCGAGCCCGGCGATGCGCAGCTTCCGGCCATCGACACCGCCACCGGGCAGCTCGACACCAAGCCGATCCGGATCGGCGGCGGCACGCATCGCGCGAGCTTCCGACTGACCTACCGGCCCGTCGAGGGCACCTCGCGGATCCGCGTCGTCAGCGAGGGGCGCGACGGCGACGTGACCCGCACGCTCCAGATGGAGTTCGAGCTCGACAAGCGGATCGAGTATGCGGTGCTCTCGCCCAATCGGATCATGATCGGGAAGAACGTCCTCGTCGAAGGCCCGATCGGGACCACCTTCGGCATCGTGGACGGCGAGATCAACACCACCCACGGTCAGCCCGTGACGATGCGCAGCGACTTCCGCTACCTCGACCCGGACCTCGACGCCGCGATCGCGAGCCTCGAGCAGGCGGTCGAGCAGCACGACGTCGACGGCGACAACCGCCTTCGAGTCCACCATCCGATCGAGATGTCCGGCCTTGCGATCGATCCAGCGCTCGTCGACGTCGACGGCGACGAGTACGTCGACGAGTTCGATCTCTTCCTCGCCCGCTTCGACGAGGACGGCGACGGCCGCGTGGTGTGGGATCCCGCCCGCGCGGTCGCGGCAGGGCACGCCCTCGCCGAGGCGGAGTTCGCGGGCATCGACGACCAACTCGCGCGGCTGCTCGATCTGGCCCGCGCCGACCGGAACGAGGACGGCCTCGTCGACGCGGACGACGTCCGCCTCGGCCGCGGCGACGGCATCATCGACGCGCTCGACCGCCCGGCGAAGCTGCGCGGCGACCTGCGTCTCGCGGTGACCTCGGAGACCTGGGAGACCGAGTCGGGCGGGCCTTGGAAGCGGCACGTGCGCGGCTCGGTGCGACCGGGCGACAAGGCACCCGCGACGTTCGGCCTCGCCGAGGACGAGCTGCGCACCGTCACCACCGACATGTTCGCCGAGAGCGCCGGGTGGTTCGACGAGCAGGCCGACACCGAACTGCTTTCGGCCCTCGGCATCGCGTCGTGGAGCGCGTGGAATCCGACCGAGCTCGACGCCGCCACGGTCGCCGATCCCGAGTCGACCGTCGAGGGCTGGGTGCACGAGGAGGTCCCCTTCGGATCGCCCAACGCCTACGACTGGTACCGCCGTCCCGTGATCGTCGGCCGGACCTTCACGAACCTCCGCATCCCCACCGGCACCAACGCCCTCTTCAAGGACTGCACGTTCCTCGGCGTCACGTACATCGAGACCGGCACCTCCTGCAGCCACCAGAATTGGAACTTCTTCGGCACCGTGAATCGAAGCGGCGAGTCGCCGGACTTCGTGTACGAGGTGGCCGACTGGGCGCAGGGTCTCGTGCCGCCCTTCGACGAGGCGCTTCTGCCCGACGGTTCGCCGCCTGGAACCAAGGCGCTCGCGAACAACCTCCGCTTCCACGACTGCACCTTCCTCGGTTCGCTCGCCGGCGACACCCCCGACACCTACACGCACTGGCGGAACAAGATCCAGGTGACCGGCGGCACGCGGCTCTACAACCGCCCAGACGATCCGGACCTCCTCGCGCAGGCCGACGGTCCCCTGCTTGCGGCGGCGCTGGCGCGCATCGGCAGCGATGAGCTCGCGGAACTTCGGAAGAGCTCGAGGATGCTGCCGGGCTGGTCGGTGGACGTCGGCAACTTCGACAACGCCAAGTCGGCGGATCCCGACCTCACGCCTCGCATCCGCATGACCGGCACGATCGTCGCGGGGGTGCTCGACGTGCGCGGCACGGCGGAGATCGAGGGCACGCTGCTGCTGACCTTCCGACCCGCGTCGGGCGAAGGTCCGCTCCGCCAGCCCTGGATGCTCGACGCGGAGGGTCAGCCGACCGAACCGCCGACCGACACCAACGGGCAGCCGCATGCCTTCAACACGACGATCGGCTACTTCGGGCAGGCCGACGGCGACGGCGAAGGCGTGCTTCCCGGCGCGGACACCTTCGAGGGCTTCGGCGAGATCCTGCTGCGGTGGGATCCCGACGCGGACCTGCCCGACGGCATCCCCTGGCCGATCGAGGTGGTGCCGCTGCGCGAGACCTATCGCGAGGCCCGCACCGAGGCGTGAGCATCGACATGTCCAACCGATCCCGCACCATCCGCCGACGCGGCTTCAGCCTGCTCGAACTGCTCGTGGCGCTCGCCGTGAGCGCGATGCTCCTCACCGCGGCGCTCGTCGCGCTCGACGCGTCGTTCCGCGCCTACCGCCGCACCACGGAGGAGGCGTCGACGCACACGATCTCGCGCCTGGCGATGCATCGCATCCTCGCCCTCGTCCGCACCGGCGTCGACTTCGGCCCGATCCCGCCGAGCCCGCTCGAGGAGGAGATCGAAAGCGACTACCTCGAGGTGCTGACTCCCGACGGTCGCTGGGTGGTGATCCGCTGGGACGGCGAAGGCGAGCGCCTGCTCGTCGCGGTCGACTCCAACGACGGCGAGCCCGGCATCGCCCGCGAGCTGCTCGGCGGCGTCGAGCCGCAGTTCCATCCAGACGGTGCGCCGATCCGGCCCTTCCGGCTCGCCTTCGAGGACGGATGGCGGGTGCGCCGCGTGACGGTCGACCTCTCGATCAAGCCCGACGACGACCGCTCGAGCGCGATCTCGAGCGAGGAGACGCCGTCGATCCGGCTCGTCGGCAGCGCCAGCCCCCGCTCGCTCGGCTCCTGAGCTCGACGCTCACTCGGCCTCGGACTGCAGCCGCGCCTCGTAGTGGGCGACGGTGGCGGTCATCAGCCGCTGATGCGTGCCGACCGCGAGCGGGTCGTCCGCCGCGAGACCCTCCGTCGATCGCTGCCGGTACGTGCCGTCGGCGTGCATCTCCCACGCCTGGCGCCGATCGTTGAGGGCGATCTGCAGGACCTCCCACAGCCTCCGCCGCAGCGGCGGCGTCTCGATCGGCGTCGCGACCTCGACGCGGGTGTTGAGGTTGCGATACATCCAGTCGGCGCTGCCGATGTAGAAGTCGCCGTCGATCGGATCCGCCCGGCCCGCGGAGAACCAGAAGATGCGGCTGTGCTCGAGGAAGCGTCCGATCACCGAGATCACGCGGATGTTCTCGCTGAGCCCCGGCACGCCCGGCCGAAGGCAGCAGAAGCCCCGCACGATGAGGTCGACCTGCACGCCCGCCTGGCTCGCGCGGTAGAGCGCGTCGGTGACGCTGCGGTCCTCGAGCTGGTTCATCTTGGCGATGATTCGGCCCGGCCGTTCCGGGGTCTGAAGGTTGATCTCCCGCTCGACGAGGTCGATGAAGGCCCGCTTCATCGCCACCGGCGCGACGAGCAGCTTCTGGTACTCGCGCTGACGGCTGCGGCCGGTCATGTAGTTGAAGAGGCCGACGAGGTCCTCGGTGATCGCGGGGTTGCACGTGAAGAGCCCGAGGTCCTCGTAGAGCCGCGCGGTCTTCGAGTTGTAGTTGCCCGTCCCGATGTGGGCGTAGCAGCGGATGCCGCTTCCCTCCTGCCGAACCACGAGCGCGGTCTTGGTGTGGGTCTTGAGCCCGACCACGCCGTAGGCGACGTGGACGCCCGCCTCCTCGAGCTTCCGCGCCCACGTGATGTTGCGGGCCTCGTCGAAGCGGGCCCGCAGCTCGACGAGCACCGCGACCTGCTTGCCGCTCTCCGCGGCGCGGATCAGGTTCGGGATGAACGGGCTGTCGCCGCTGGTGCGGTAGAGGGCCTGCTTGATCGCGAGCACCCGCGGATCCTCGGCGGCCTGCTCGATGAAGCGCTCCACGCTCGAGTGGAAGCTCTCGTAGGGATGGTGGACGAGGATGTCGCCACCGCGGATGCGGCTGAAGATGTCCGCATCGTCGCCCTCCATGCCCGGAGGCACGATCGCCTTCCACTTCGAATAGCGAAGCTCCGGCAGGTCGAGGTCGGCGATCTGGTGCAGGATGCCGTAGTCGAGAAGCCCGGTGCTCTCGAAGATCTCGTCGGCCTTGAGGTCGAGCTCCTCCATGAGGAAGCGCAGGATCCGGGCGTTGGGGCGCGGCGTGAGTTCGAGCCGCACCACCCGTGCGAAGCGCCGCTCCCGCAGCTGCTGCTGGATGTGCTCGAGCAGATCCTCGGCGTCCTCGTTGTCGCGCTCGACGTCGGCGTTGCGGGTGACGCGGAAGGGCATCACCTTGAGGATCTCCATGCCCGGGAAGAGATCGTCGAGGTTGTGCTCGATGATCTGCCGCATCGGCACGAAGCGGCGGGTGCCGGGAATCTGGTAGAGCCGCGTGGGAAGCTCCGGCACCTTCACCCGCGCAAAGAGCTGCTCGCTCTCGCCGGGGCGGCGCAGCATCACGCCGAGCGACATGCTCAGGTTCGAGATGAACGGGAAGCGGTGCCCCGGATCGACCGCGAGCGGCGTCAGGATCGGGAAGACGTTGCGGCGATACCACGCCTCGGTCTGGACCTTCTCCTCGTCGGAGAGCTCATGCCAGGTGAGGATCGCGATGCCCGCTTCGCGGAGCGCCGGCAGGATCATCTCGCGGTAGACCGAGGCCTGCAGCTCGACGTCCTGCAGCACCATGGTGCGGATCCGCGCCAGCAGTTCCTCGGGCGGCATCGGCTCCCACGGCACGCTGCCCACCCCCGCGTCGATCTGCCGGCGCAGCCCGCCGACCCGCTTCATGAAGAACTCGTCGAGGTTGCTCGAGAAGATCGCGAGGAACCGCACCCGCTCGAGGAGCGGCGTGCGCGGATCGACCGCCTCGTGCAGCACGCGGCGGTTGAAGTGGAGCCATTGCAGATCGCGGCTCAGGAAGCGGGCGGTGTCGCTTGGAGCGACGAACTCCGTGCTCGGCGGTGCCTCGGCGGCGACGAGGTCGTGGGCCGTCTTCATCGTGCTGGCTCCGAATGGCGTGGTCGATAGATCGCGGTGCAGCCGGGCGCTTCGCCGACGGCCACCTCGACGAGCCGCGCACCCGCGGGCACCGCCGGGGCCATCGAGTCGAAGAAGTGCTTCGCCATCGCCTCGGCGGTCGGCATCAGCCGATCGAAGGGCGGCGTGCCGTTCACGGTGCGCCCCGCGAAGGGCCGGATCGCCTCGTCGAGGCCTCGCTCGAGCAGATGGAAGTCGCAGAGCAGGCCTTCGGCGTCGAGCTCGGGTCCTTCGACGGCCGCCCGCACCCGGAAGTGGTGGCCATGGAGCTCCTCCATCGCGCCTCCGATCGAGATCGCATGGGCGGCCGCGAACTCCCTGACGACCTCGAGGCGAAACATGGGGCGGGAGTATAGAGGTCGCGATGCGGTGAAACCGCGGCGGTTCGTGAGGCGATGGCCTCGCCGGAGGCTGGTTCGGGCCGCGCTCCGCACGCGACATTCGATTCTTCTCGGCTCCGTCCGGCCGATCGCCGAAGGCGGGCCATCCGCGTCGCCGATGATTCCGCGACGCCATGAACACCACCCGTCCGAACCACGTCGATCCGCCGCTGATGCTCTCGGTCTCGGGAGCGCGAGGCCTGATGGGCCTGACCATGACCCCGGTCGTCGCCGCGCGCTTCGCGGCGGCCTTCGGAAGCCGGATCGCGGCCGACGCGGCACCGGGCGAGGCGAAGCGGGTGTGCATCGGCCGGGACGGACGCGCCGGCGGCGAAGCGCTCGCCGCCGCGATCGCGGGCGCCCTCGCGGCGGTCGGACTCGAGGTCGTCGACCTTGGCGTCGCCACGACGCCCACCGTCGGGGTCGCGATCCGCCATCACCGGGCCTTGGGCGGCATGGTCGTCACCGCGAGCCACAACCCCCAGCAGTGGAACGGTCTGAAGTGCCTCGATGGCGACGGCCTCGCGCCGCCGCCGGCGATCGCGCACTCGATCATCGAGGACTTCAAGGCCGATCGCGCGACGTACGCGGCGCCGACGGCGATCCCACGCATCCGCCGCGACGAGGCCGCGACCGACTTCCATGTCGAGCGGGTGCTCGAGTGCGTCGACGTCGAGTCGATCCGCAAGGCCCGTCTCGTCGCCGCGGTCGACTCGGTGAACGCTTCCGGATCGCGCGGAGCGGCGCTCCTGCTCGACGCGCTCGGCGTCGCGATGCATCAGATCCACGGCGATCCGTCGGGCGTCTTTCCCCACACGCCCGAGCCGCTCGCAGAGAACCTCGTCGGCCTCGCCGAGGCGCCCCGCGCCCACGGCGCCTCGGGCGGATTCGCGCCGGACCCCGACGCCGATCGCCTCGCGATCGTCGACGAGCGGGGCGTCTTCATCGGCGAGGAGTACACGCTCGCGCTCGCGGCGCTGCGAGCCTTCGAGCGCTTCGGCTCGGGCGTCGCCGCGGCGAACCTCTCGACGAGCCGCCTGATCGATGCGGTCGCCGCGAGGTTCCCGGGGTCGTCCGTCATCCGAACCGCGGTCGGCGAGGCGAACGTGGTCGCGGCGCTCAAGGCCCACGACGGCGTGGTGGGCGGCGAAGGCAACGGCGGCATCATCCTGCCGCGGGTCGGTTGGGTGCGCGACTCGCTCGCGGGCATGGCGCTCGTCCTCGACCTGCTCGCCGCGCGACGCGAGCCGCTCTCGGCGATCGTCGGCGAACTTCCCCGCCTCTCGATGGTCAAGCGCAAGCACGACCTCGCCGCGATCGGCGGACTCGGCGTGGTGCCGGAGATGATCGAGCGGCTGCGCCGCGAGTTCGCCGGCGCCGCGTGCAACGACGCCGACGGCATCCGCTTCGATCTTTCGGAAGGCTGGGTCCACTTCCGCGCGAGCAACACCGAGCCGATCGTGCGCCTCATCGCGGAAGGCGTCGACGATGCCGCGGCCGCGGCGATTGCGGATCGCGCTGCCCGCGGCGCCGG